>CAMVDI010000035.1 GCA_947166205.1 uncultured Clostridia bacterium | reverse complement strand
AGGAAATAGGTTTCGATCAGGTTGCCGATCAGCACATAGTTTCCGCCGCCCAGCAGCTTCGGAATCACGAAGCTGGATACCGCGGGCAGGAAAACCAGCGTGATGCCGGAGATGATTCCCGGCACGCTCAGGGGCAGGGTCACCTTCAGGAAGGTCTTCCAGGGGTTGGCCCCCAGGTCGTAAGCCGCCGTCTTCAGGTTCGGATCCATCTTGGCGATGGCCGTATGGATCTGGATAATCATGTAGGGCAGGAAGTCGTACACCATGCCGATGAAGACCTTGATCTCGCTCTCCAGGTCAAAGTTCATCAGGATGCCGCGCCAGGCATAGGTTTTCAGCAGCATGTTGATCCACATGGGCAGGGTCAGCAGCAGCACCATGAGGGTCTGGCGCTTTTCCGGCAGCCCCGCGATAAACAGCGCCGCGGGGTATCCGATCAGGATGCAGAACAGGGTGGTGAGCAGCGCGATCCGAAGCGAGGTCCAGAGCACCTTCAGAAAGGTCGGATCCGTCAGAAACCGGGAAAAGTTTTCCAGCGTAAACTTGAAGGTGACCGCCCCGCTGGAGGAGCGGGTAACCGCGTACAGCAGGATCATGAGCATCGGCGCGACGATGAAGAGCGCGATCCACAGCAGGTAGGGATAGCTCATCCGGAAGAAGGATTTCATACGTCGACCACTTCCTTATGCATGACATGGATATCCTCCGGGCCGAAGTCCAGGCCGACCCGGTCCCCCACCTCCAGCCGGTCGGTGGTCTCCACCTTGTATACCCGGCCCCGGGTGGCGAAGGTAATTTCATAGGAGCCCTCCTGCACCTGGGAGGGATCGAAGTCGAACTTGACGTCCGTGATCTCGACGGAGGAATCGTCCTGCAGGTTCCATGCTTCCGCGCTGGCCCAGGTCTTCAGGTCCGTGGAGATGGCCATGGATTCCTGGATCTCCTCCGGGGTGATGAAGAAGTCCAGCGCGCTGATGCCGATATTGTGCCGGGGATCCTCCACGTATTCGGGATGAACCACATAGACCTTGACCGTCACCTCCGTGCCCTTGTCCGTGCCGAAGGTGATCTGATAGACCCCGGGGGTCTTCTGGATATTGTGGGAAACCCGGGTGATGGACAGGTCCCGGTTCTCGTCGTTCCAGGCCTGGGCGTTGGCGATGGAGATGAAGTCCCTGTCCGTCATCTCCTTGTTCTCCAGGTCATCGGAGTCCACATAGAAGTCGTTGGCGCTGATCTTTTCCCCGGCCTGGGGGTTGGAGATGTCGTGGGAGGTGACCACGTGCATCTTCACGGTCTTGCTGGTTCCGGTCCGGGTCTCCACCATCAGCTCATAGTGCACGCCCTTGAAAACCACATTTTTCACCTCGCCGCGCATGACGCCGTCCTTCGGCTTCACCACGGTCAGATCCTCCGGCCGGATCAGCACGTCCACCGGCTCGTCGGGCCGGAATCCGAAGTCCGCGCACTCGAAGACCCTGTCGTCAAACCGGACCTTGCAGTCCGCCTTCATCACGCCGTCCACGATGTTGCTCTCGCCGATGAACCGGGCCACATAGGCGTTGGCGGGTTCGTTGTAGATCTCCAGGGGGGTCCCGATCTGTTCGATGGAGCCCGCGTTCATCACGACGATCTTGTCGCTCATGGTCAGGGCTTCCTCCTGATCGTGGGTGACGAAGATGAAGGTGATGCCCACCTCCTGCTGAATCCGTTTCAGCTCCCGCTGCATCTCCTTCCGCAGCTTCAGGTCCAGGGCGCCCAGGGGCTCGTCCAGCAGCAGCACGTTGGGCTCGTTGACCAGCGCCCGGGCGATGGCCACCCGCTGCTGCTGGCCGCCGGAAAGGCTGGTCACGCTGCGCTTTTCATATCCTTCCAGGTTCACCAGGCTCAGCATCCGGTTCACCTTCTGGGCGATCAGATCCCGGCCCATCTTCTTGATCCGCAGGCCGAAGGCGATGTTGTCGTATACGTTCAGATGGGGAAAAAGCGCGTAGCGCTGGAACACGGTGTTGATCTCCCGCCTGTAGGCCGGCACCCGGTCGATGCACTTCCCGTCAAAGATGACCGTGCCCTCGTCCTGCTCAAGAAAGCCGCCCAGAATCCGCAGCAGGGTGGTCTTTCCGCAGCCGGAAGGCCCCAGCAGCGTGACGAATTCGTTTTCATAGATGTTCAGGTTCACGCCCTTCAGGACCACCTGGCCGTCGAAGCTCTTGACGATGTTCTGAAACTCGATCAGTTTGCGCATGGGTGTTTTCCTCCCTGTGTCAGATAGCTCCCGGGCGCCGTTCCGGGAAAGATGACGGCCCTGCGGGCCTGCGGCGGGTCAGAAGGACGGCGGGGTCGTGATCCAGAGAACCTGGGCCGGGGACGCCCCCTCGTTCCGCAGAAAGTGCTCCTGGTCCCCCTTCAGATAGAAGGTTTCGCCCCGGCGGACCTTCTCCTTCCGGCCCCCGAGGATCAGCTGGACCGATCCGGAGAGCACCAGGCCGAACTCCTCCCCCTCGTGGGGAGGCATGACCTTGGAATCCTGATGGGGATTGATCTTCAGCAGGATGGGCTCCATGGCGTTCTTCTGGGCGTTGGGAACGACCCAGCGGATCTGCAGATGATCCCGGTTGTCCTCAAAGAAATCCTCCTGATGAAAAACCAGCTTGGTTTCCTCCTCCTCGGAGAAGAACGCGGACATGTTCGTCCCCAGAGCCTCCACCAGGTCCATCAGGGCGGGCAGGGACGGCGTGGCCAGGCCGTTCTCCAGCTGGGAGACGAAGCCCTTGGTCAGCTCGCACCGGCTGGCCAGCTCCGCCTGGGTCAGCCCGTTCCGGACCCGCAGCTGGCGGATGCGCTTTCCGATATCCATGGGACACCTTCTTCCGTTTAAAATCCCTAAACAAAAAAGGAAGAATGATTAAACCGATGATCATTATACATAAAATGCATCACATTGCAAGAGGAAATCTGACCTTCCCTTGACGTTCCCCCGGATCTGTACTATCTTTGCATCGGAGGTGTCCCATGAACGAGCAGGAGATGGAGCAGCGCTGCCGGGAAGTCTATCGGCAGGGCGTGCTGAAGGAGATGGAGAAGGAGATCCGCCGGCGGACGCTGAAGAAGGCGGAGGTCATCACCCGCAGCATGCAGCCCGGGGAAAAGGCGGCCTATCTGGAAAGCCGCTCCTTTCAGAACGCGCTGACCCAGACCCGGAAGAAGGACCGGGTCTGGCAGGCGGTTTCCGCCGGGGAGCTTCCGGAGGATTACGAGGCGGAGTACCGGCGTCTGCGGCCCATGATTCTCGCGGAGCTGAAGGCGGGAAACGCGGTGGATACCGCCTTTCTGAAATCGGTGGCCCGGATCCGCCGTCCCCTGCGGGAAGCCCGCCAGGCCCGGAAATGCGTCCTGGACCGCCAGCCCGCCGCCTGGCTGCACAAAAACGCGGGCCATATCGCCGGGGAGCTGGACCGGGAGCTGACGGCCTATCTGACGAAGGGAAACCTGACCCATCTGATTCAGAAGGAGGAGCTCAGCGGGTCCGTGGCGGAGAGCCTGATGCGGAGCGTTTTCCGCCGGGGCGTCCCCGCCCGGATTCTGGATGAGGCACTTCAGGCCGGGAGCCTGGACCGGGAGCTGGAAAAGCGGGTGGAGGAGGCCTTCCCCGCCGCGGCCGCCTGCCGGAATCTGCGGGTCGGCGAGGGGCAGACCGTGGAATCCCTGCTCCGGGAGCAGATCAGCCGCTCCCGGGATACCGTGCTTCGGGCGGTGCAGGCCCATTTTCCCCAGGGGCGGCTCCGGAAGCACCTGAAGCAGAACGTTTCCCTCCGGGATCTGCAGCGCCGCAGGGAAAGGAGCCGCAGCGACCGGAAAACCCTGCGGGAGGCGCTGCTGAAGGCCATGCCCGAGGAGATGAAGGATCTCTATCCCCTGGCCCGGGAGATGCGGCGGAAATTCATTCTCCACCTGGGGCCAACCAATTCGGGCAAAACCTGGGAAAGCATCCAGCGGCTTCAGACCGCGGAGAACGGCATTTACCTGGGCCCGCTGCGTCTGCTGGCCTTTGAGCAGTTCGAAAGCCTGAATGCGGCGGACGTCCCCTGCTCCCTGGTCACGGGGGAGGAGCGGATCCTGATTCCGAACAGCCGGGTCCAGTCCTCCACCATCGAGATGGCGGATCTGGAGGAGGAATACGATATCGCCGTGGTCGACGAGTGCCAGATGGTCTCGGACCGGGACCGGGGCGGCGCCTGGAGCGCGGCCGTGCTCGGGCTGCGGGCCCGGGAGATCCATCTCTGCGCCTCTCCGGACGCGGAGCGGCTGCTCACCGCCATGATTCAGGACTGCGGGGATGAGATGAGCGTCGTCCGGCACGAGCGGATGGCCCCGCTGGTGGTGGAGGAAGGGGGCTTCCACTTCCCCTCCGGGGTCCGGGCCGGGGACGCGCTGATCGTCTTCTCCAAGGCCAGGGTCCACGCGCTGGCGGCGGAGCTGAAGCAGATGGGATACCGGGTCTCCCTGATCTACGGCGCGCTGCCGCCGGACGTGCGCCGGAATCAGGCGGAAAGGTTCCGTACCGGGGAAACGGATATCGTCGTCTCCACGGACGCCATCGCCATGGGCATGAATCTGCCCATCGCCCGGGTGGTCTTCATGGAGAATGAGAAATTCGACGGGGATATCACCCGCCAGCTCACGGACTCCGAAATCCGTCAGATCGCCGGCCGGGCCGGCAGATACGGCATCCGGGAGGTGGGCTATGTCAACGCCTACGGGTTCAGAACCATGGTGGCCTCCGCGCTGGAGCGGCCCGCCCTGCCCCTGACCACGGCGGTGATCCGGTTTCCGGAATCCCTGCTGGGCCTGCCCCTGAGCCTGACGGAGACGCTGAACCAGTGGATCAGCATGAAGGACAGGGACTATTTCTCCAAGGCCTCCACCATGCGGATGATGTCCCTGGCCTCCCGGATGGAGACCCGGAGCACGGACAAGCGGCTGCTCTACGACTTTCTTTGCATCCCCTTCGACGAGGAGGATCCGGAGCTTTTGGCGGAATGGAAGAACATGTACCATGCGGAGTGCGCCCGTCAGCACTATGACGTGATGCGGATCCTGCCGGACCTTCTGGATCCGGAGAGCTGCACCGCCGCCATGCTGGACCGGCTGGAGGCGAACTACCGGCTGTGCGACCTGTGCTACAACTATGCCCGGCGCTTTCTGGAGGAGCCGGAGCCCCTCCTGCAGACCATCCAGCAGCGGAAGGATCTGATCTCCTCGGGGATCATTCATGTGCTCTCCACCCAGAAACTGCCGGGCCGGAAATGCCGGCAGTGCGGGAAAAAGCTCTCCTGGAACTGGCCCTACGCCATCTGCGACCGCTGCTATCAGGGTCAGGCCCGCTGGACCCGGGGAAGGTAGCCCTCCCCCGGGGAAATCTTTCACCTTTTCGTCACAGAAACCGGCTTGACAAACCTCCGGAAAATCCTTATCTTGAAAAGGATTGAAGGGCCTTCTTCGGCGCCGCTGAAGAAGGCTGTTTTTTCCCGTTTTCCAAATCTCCGAATTCGCTGTGGAAAGGATCCGTAACTGAATGATCAAGGAACTTGCCTCCCACGTCCGGGAATACAAAAAGCAGGCGGTGGCCACGCCCCTGTTCATGATCGGTGAAGTCTCCATGGAGACGGTGATTCCCCTGGTCATGAGCTATCTGATCGACCGCGGAATCCAGGGGAACGGCGGTCAGGGCGATATGAGCCGGATCCTGCTGTACGGCCTGATCCTGCTGGCCACCGCAACGGTCTCGCTGGTCTCCGGCGTCATGAGCGGCCGCATGGCCGCCGTGGCCTCCGCCGGCTTCGCGAAAAACCTGCGCCACGACATGTATTACGCCATTCAGGATTATTCCTTCTCGAACATCGACAAATTCAGCACCTCCTCCATCATCACCCGGGTGACGACGGACGTGACCAACGTGCAGAACGCCTTCCAGATGATCATCCGGATGGCGGTCCGCGCGCCCATGACCCTGATCTTCTCGATGATCATGGCCCTGACCATCAACGCCCGGATCAGCATGGTCTTCCTCTTTACCCTTCCGGTGCTGGCCCTGGGCATCTATCTGATCATGACCCGCACCCATCCCATCTTCCGCCGGGTGTTCAAGACCTATGACAGGCTGAACAACGTGGTGCAGGAGGATCTGCACGGCATCCGGGTGGTCAAGAATTTCGTCCGGGAGGATCATGAGATCGAAAAGTTCAATACCACCTCTTCCTCCATCTACCGGGATTTCGTCAAGGCGGAGAAGCAGATGGCCTTCATGAATCCGCTGATGATGGTCTGCATCTATACCTGCACCCTGCTGATCTCCTGGCTGGGCGCCCGGGCCATCGTCGCCTCCGGCAACAATCCGGCCCTGGGCATGACCACCGGCCAGCTCATGAGTCTGATCACCTATGTGATCCAGATCCTGTCCAGCCTGATGATGGTTTCCTTCGTCTTCCTGATGATCATCATGAGCCGGGCCTCCGCCCAGCGGATCGTGGAGGTTCTGGACGAGAAAAGCGACATCGTCAGCCCCGAAAAGGCGGTCACGGAGCTCCGGGACGGCTCCGTGGATTTCGATCATGTCCGCTTCAGCTATGCCTCCCGCAGCGAGCGGGACACGCTGTCCGATATCGATCTGCACATTCCCTCCGGCGCGGTCGTCGGCATCCTGGGGGGCACCGGCGCCGGAAAGTCCACCCTGGTCCAGCTGATTCCCCGGCTGTATGATCCCACCTCCGGCACGGTCCGGGTCGGCGGCGTCGATACCCGGGACTATGACCTGACCGCCCTGCGGGACGGGGTGGCCATGGTGCTGCAGAAGAACGAGCTTTTCTCCGGAACGATCAAGGATAATCTCCGCTGGGGAAACGAGCAGGCCACCGACGCGGAGATCGAGGAAGCCTGCCGCCTGGCCCAGGCGGATCCCTTCATCCGGGAGATGCCGGATCAGTATGATACCTGGATCGAGCAGGGCGGCACCAACGTCTCCGGCGGGCAGAAGCAGCGCCTCTGCATCGCCCGGGCGCTGCTGAAGAAGCCGAAAATCCTGATCCTGGATGACAGCACCAGCGCCGTCGATACAAAGACGGACGCGCTGATCCGCTCCGGGTTCCGCTCCTTCATCCCCGAAACCACGAAGATCATCATCGCCCAGCGGATTTCCTCCGTCATGGACGCGGACCTCATCGTCGTGATGGACGGCGGCGCGGTGGCGGACGCGGGAACCCACGAGGAGCTTCTCGCCCGCTGTGAGATTTACCGCGAGGTCCATGATTCCCAGACGAAAGGGGGTGCGGACGAATGAGCGAGACGAAAAAAACCGCCGCTCCGCCCGCCCGCCCCATGGGCGGTCCCCGGGGTCCCCGGGCCATGGGTCCCATGCAGCCCATCAAAAAGGAAACCGTCTCCCGGCTGATGAAATACGTCGTTCCCTACTGGCCCCGGCTGCTGCTGGCCCTGGTCTGCATCGTCGTCAACGCGGTGGCGACCGCCTCCGCCGCGACCTTCCTCGGCCGGGTGATCGACGGGTATATCACGCCCCTGCTGCGGGATGCGGCCCAGGGGCTGACGCCGGACTTCAGCGGACTTCTGACCGCCATCGTGCAAATGGCCGCCCTGTATGCCCTGGCCATCGTCGCCACCTTCGTCCAGGCCCGGGTCATGGCCGTCGTGTCCCACAGCGTGCTCCGCACGGTCCGGGATGAGATGTTCGCCCATATGCAGACCCTGCCGATCCGCTATTTCGACACCCATACCCACGGCGAGATCATGTCCTTCTATACCAACGATACGGACACCCTCCGCCAGATGGTTTCCCAGACCCTTCCCCAGACTATTTCCTCCCTGATCACCCTGATCGTGGTCTTCATCTCCATGCTCTCCTGCAGCGTCTGGCTCACGCTGGTCATGATGGCGGGCACGGTGCTCATGCTCATCGCCACCGCCCGGCTCGGCACCCGCAGCGCAGGCTTCTTCGTCCGCCAGCAGAGCGCCCTGGCCAGCCTGAACGGCTATGTGGAGGAGATGATCAACGGCCAGAAGGTCGTCAAGGTCTTCAATCATGAGTCCCGGGCCAAGGAGGAGTTTGACCGGCGGAACGGTGAGCTGACGGAGAACATGACCGAGGCCAACAAGCTGGCCAATATTCTCGGCCCCGTCAACAACAATATGGGGCACCTGCTCTACGTGGTGCTGGCCATCGCCGGCGGCGCGCTGGCCATCGGCGGGGTTACGAATCTGAGCCTCTCCGGCACCGGCGTGCTGACCCTCGGCGCCATCGCCTCCTTCCTGACCCTGAGCCGCAACTTCATGCAGCCCATCAACCAGATGGCCCAGCAGATCAGCTTCATCGCCATGGCCCTGGCCGGCGCGGACCGGATCTTCGGCCTGCTGGACGAGGAGTCCGAAAAGGATCAGGGCTACGTGCATCTGGTCAACGTCCGGGAGGAAGGGGATCAGCTGGTGGAGACGGAGGAGCGCACCGGCATCTGGGCCTGGAAGCATCCCCACGCCGCCGACGGCACCGTCACCTATACCCGCCTGCAGGGCGACGTGGTCATGGAGCATGTGGATTTCGCCTACGTGCCGGAGAAGACGGTTCTCCATGACATCACCCTTTACGCCCGTCCCGGCCAGAAGGTGGCCTTCGTGGGCGCCACCGGCGCGGGAAAAACCACGATCACGAACCTGATCAACCGCTTCTACGATATCGCCGACGGCAAGGTCCGCTACGACGGGATCAATATCAACAAGATCTGCAAGCCGGACCTGCGCCATTCCCTCGGCGTCGTCCTGCAGGAGGTCAATCTCTTTACCGGTACGGTCATGGACAATATCCGCTACGGCAAGCTGGACGCCACGGACGAGGAATGCATCGCCGCCGCCAGGCTGGCCAACGCCCATGATTTCATCACCCGCCTGCCCGACGGCTATCAGACCATGCTCACCGGCGACGGCGGCGGTCTCAGCCAGGGCCAGCGCCAGCTGATCTCCATCGCCCGGGCGGCGGTGGCGGATCCCCCGGTCATGATTCTGGATGAGGCCACCTCCTCCATCGATACCCGGACGGAGGCCCTGGTGCAGCGGGGCATGGACCGGCTGATGCAGGGGCGCACGGTCTTCGTGATCGCCCACCGCCTTTCCACCGTCCAGAACAGCGATGTGATCATGGTGCTCGACCACGGGCACATCATCGAGCGAGGCAGCCACGATCAGCTGATCGCCCAGAAGGGTCAGTATTACCAGCTGTATACCGGCGCCTTCGAGCTGGAATAAGCGGAAAACCCAAGGAACCCAAAGAACCCGCGGCTCCCGATGAGGGAGCCGTTTTTTTCAGGCCGCTTTCCGGAAAGGGAGGATGGGGGAACAGAAAGCCCACCGGTTCCCGAAGGAAAAGCGGACGCGATCAAAAAGCCCTTTCCCGGAAAGGGATACGGGCGAAAAAAAGCTCCCCCGGCTCCCGAAGAGGGAGCCGGGGGGGCTTTCTGAAGGGCGGATGAGCGCCGGCGCTCAGGCCCAGAAGGCTTCCATGGCCCGGATCAGATAATCCAGATCCTTCGTCCCCGCCGTCTCAAAGACGGAGTGCATGGCCAGCTGGGCCAGCCCGATGTCCACGGTGTTCATGGAAACGTGGGAGTTGCTCAGGTTGCCCAGGGTGGACCCCCCGAGGATGTCCGACCGGTTGGAAAAATGCTGCACCGGCACGCCCGCCTTCTCGCAGATCAACGTGAAAACCGCGTCGGAAACCGCGTCGGTGGTGTATTTCTGGTTCGCGTTGTGCTTGATCACGACCCCCCGGTTCATATACACCCGGTTCTGCCGGTCATATTTCTCCGGATGGTTCGGATGCAGGGCGTGGGCGTTGTCCGCGGAAACCATGAATCCGTCCGCCATGGCGGCCCGGATCTCCCCGTCGGAAGCGCCCAGCCCGAATCCGATCCGGGTCAGGGTATCGTACAGGAAGGTGGAGTCCGCCCCCTGCTTGGACAGGGAGCCCACCTCCTCGTTGTCGAAAACCGCGCAGACGCCGATGGTCTCCCGGGCCTCCGTGTTCATGAAGGCCTTCATGCAGCCCCAGGCGCATTCCAGGTCGTCGATCCGTCCGCAGGAGAAGAAGGCGTCTTCCGCTCCCCAGATGCTCCCCGGCTGCCGGTTGTACAGGAACAGGTCATGGGCCAGGATCTTCTCCGGCTCCGTCCCCGCGGCCTCCGCCAGCTCCTTCATCAGCCCGCCCGCCGCTTCCGTTTCCCCGTACAGGGGCATCAGATCGGTCTGGGGGTTCCACTCGTAGCCCTCGTTGACCTTCCGGTTGAAGTGGATCGGCATGTTGGGAATCAGCACCGCGTCCCGGTCCAGGTTCACAAGCCGGGTCCGGACCCGGTCCCCGTCCCGGATCACCAGCCTGCCCGCCACGGACAGGGGCCGGTCCAGCCAGGTGGACATGATCATCCCGCCGTATTTTTCCACGTTCAGGCGGATATACGCTCCCTCCGCCGCCTCCTCAAAGCGCGGCTTCAGCTTGAAGGTCGGGGAATCCCCGTGGGCCGCGGCGATCCGGAAGGGGGCAAACCCGCTCCGGGGCACGGAAAAGGCGATCAGGGCGGAATCATTCCGGGTCACGAAGTACCTTCCCCCGCCGTCCACCAGCCAGGGGTCCTTCTCCCGCAGCTCCCGGAATCCCGCCTCCCGCAGGGCTTCCCCCAGGTTGGCGGCCGCGTGGAAAGCCGTGGGCGACTGTTCCGCGAAATTCAGGAATTGCTCCAGATGGTCCATCTTATTTTCTCCTCAAAGCGGCCGGACCCGGTCTCAGTCGGTATGCACGATGGCGGTCACCAGGCCGTCCCGGAACTGAATGGCCGTCCGGTCCCTGGTCATCTCGTTCTCCTGCAGGGTGCCCTTCCGCAGCAGGCCGAGGAAGTCGTCCGCGGTCCACAGCCGGACGTCGGACCCCCGCGCCCAGGCGAACTGGAAGGCATAGGGCAGCGGCATCATCACCTGATAATCCGTGCAGAAATGGCAGATGACCTGGTCCCCGCACATCAGGTGGTAGAAATCCCTGTCGGCATAGTTGTCGTCCACCTTGATGAACAGATAGTTCTGCGAACTGTCCTCGCTGAAGGCCACCGCGATCCGGTTCTCATACCCCTGAACCTTTTCCGCGGCGGCGACGGTCAGCACCCGGTCCTCCACCCGGACCCGGTCCCCCGCCTTCAGGCTTTCCACCGCCTCCCGGGGGTACAGATCCTCCTCGTACAGGTCGGCGTAGAAGAATCCTCCGTCGTCCAGGTATTCGATGCCCCACAGCCGGGTCCAGAAGGTGCCGTTCTGCAGGTCAACCTCCTGCCCCGCCGTGTCCAGGGGCTCCACCAGCGCTCCGGCTGCGGCAGCCTGGGGCTCCTTGGTCTCCTCCGGCGCCGCTTCATCCTCCCGGTAGTTCTGCACGGCGATTCCCAGGGCCTCCATGGTCCGCTCCTCGTCCGCCGCGGCGAAAACCGCCGTGTACTCCACGTCGCCCAGCTCCCGGACCTCGATCAGCTGCAGGTGGGTCAGGCCCGTGCCCTCCGCCGTGTACATGTACCGGGCGCCGATCAGCTGTTTTCCGCCCACCTCCCAGGCCCTGGCGGGGTTCATGCCCCGGCTGTCGTCCCCGTATTTCTCCTCCAGAAACTCCCGGTATACGTTGTTCAGATAGTTCTTCGGGTTCTTGAATTTCCGCGCCCCGTCCCGCCGGTTCACGATCAGGTAGGGGACACTTCCCTTTTCGTCCAGGTAGATCCGCAGGCCGTAGAGTCCGGTTTCCGTCTCAAAGGAAGCCGTTCCCCGGCGCGGAATCAGCGTCGTGAAATCCTCCTGCTGGCAGTGGTATTCCGGCCAGTCCTCCGAGGCCGTCGCTCCGGCGCATCCCAGCATCAGGGCAAGCGCCAGCAGCATGCAGAACCATTTTTTCATCCTGTTTGCCTCCTATTTCCGCTTGTCGTTCCTGTAAGATGTTTCCGCGATCCTCCGGCACGCCCGTCCCGGGCTCCGGATCTATCCTTCCTTCCAATGCACAGCCGTGGTCAGCACGGTGGTTTTCTCCCGGCCCACCGTCAGAAGCCCCGCCTCGATGAGCCCGGTTCTCCGCCTGCCTTCCCCGTCCTCCAGCACGCATCCGCCCTTCCGAACCGCCGTCACAAAGGGAACGTGCCCGGCCATGACCGCCAGGTCGCCTTCCGTGCCGCGGACAATCAGCCTGACGGCGTCGCCCCGGTAGAGATCCCCGTCCGGGGAGGAGATGATCAGGGGAAAGGTACTCATGCCATGCCGCCTTTCCTGGCCTTCTCAACGGCCTCGTCGATGGTTCCCACAAAGAGGAACGCGCTCTCCGGCAGGTCGTCATGCTGGCCCTCGATGATTTCCCGGAAGCCGCGCAGCGTCTCGTTCAGCGGCACATAGGTTCCCGGGATGCCCGTGAATTTCTCGGAGACGAAGAAGGGCTGGCTCAGGAACCGCTGGATCTTCCGGGCCCGGCCCACCAGCAGCTTGTCCTCATCGCTCAGCTCGTCCATGCCCATGATGGCGATGATGTCCATCAGCTCGTTGTAGCGCTGCAGAATCCGCTGCACCTCCCGGGCGATGGAATAGTGCTCCTCGCCCAGAATCTCCGGGCTCAGAATCCGGCTCGTGGAGTCCAGCGGATCCACGGCGGGATAGATGCCCTGGCTGGCGATGGACCGGCTCAGCACCGTGGTGGCGTCCA
>CAMVDI010000034.1 GCA_947166205.1 uncultured Clostridia bacterium | reverse complement strand
CAACACCTGCGTGGCGCCGCCCCGGATGCTGATCGCCTTCCTGGAGAACAACCTGAAGGCGGACGGCACCGTAAGCATTCCCGAACCCCTGCGGATGTACATGGGCGGGAAGGATCATATCGGTTAAGCGTTGTTCCGGCGGAACCATCCGGGCCGCCGGTCCGCAAAGGCTCCGCTCTTTTCCGGCAGGGACGCCGGAAAGGGGCGGAGCCTTTTTCTGATGCTGCAAGTCACATCTGATATTACAATTCCGTAAATATTTCCGATACGGATGGACAGAATATGAAAAATGTGGTATGATTCTGGCCGAATCAGGACAGCTTTATCAGACCCCGGCCGGATGCGGTTTCGTATTCCGTTCATCGGTCTTTCCGGACGGAGCCATCCGTCCTGAAGAATAAATCCCATCAAGCAAGGAGGTTTTTTCCCATGAAAAAAATCCTGTCCCTGGCGCTGGCGCTGACGCTGGTGCTTTGCTGCCTGTCCTTCGCTTCCGCGGAAGACAGGGTCGGCGCGGATCCCGATCTGGTCAAGGCCGCCCAGGAAGAGGGCGAGCTGACGGTGTACGGCTCCTGCGAAGAGGATTATCTGACCGCCGCCACCAAGCACTTTGAAGAGCTCTACGGCATCAAGGTGAACGCCCAGCGCCTGTCCACCGGCGAGGTGCCCACCAAGATCGAGGAAGAGAACGGCAATCCTTCCGCCGATGTCTGGTTCGGCGGCACGAACAATCCCTATGACATCCTGGCGGGCAAGGGCTTCCTGGACAACAGCTATGTCCCCGCCAACGCTTCCCACCTGCTGAGCGATCTGTACAAGGATCCGAATGGCTACTGGTACGGAATCTACACCGGCATCCTGGGCTTCATGGTCAACAAGGACGAGCTGACCCGCCTGGGCCTGGAAGCGCCCCAGACCTGGGATGATCTGCTGAAGGAAGAATACAAGGATCTGATCTGGTTCTCCAACTACAATACCGCCGGCACCCCCAAGCTGGCCGTCAACCTCATGCTCCAGATGAAGGGCCATGACGAAGGTATTGCCTATCTGGTCGCGCTGGACAAGAACGTGCAGCAGTATACCAAGTCCGGCTCCGGCCCCTCCAAGAACGTGGGTACCGGCCAGTGCGTCATCGGCATCGGCTTCCTGCATGACGGCATCACCCAGATTGAGGACAACGGCTATGACAACGTGGGCCTGATTGTTCCCTCTGACGGAACCGCCTGCGAAATCGGACCGGTGGCGATCTTCAAGGGCGCCAAGCATCCGAATGCCGCCCGCCTGTTCATGGAATACGCCCTGAGCCCCGAGTGCGTCGAGCTGGGCGCGCAGCACGGCTCCTACCAGTTCCTGGTGCTGGACAACGCGCAGCAGCCCGAGGCCGCTGCCCGCTACGGCCTGTCCCTGGACGCCGTGTGGCCGGACTATGACTTCGCCAAGGCTGTGACCGACACCGCGCAGAACGTGGAAGACGTGATCAACGCCCTGGGCGACGCCGCGACCGACGGACGCTTCAAGACGGAATAAGATCCGCGGACCGGAAAACCTTTGCGAGCGCGGCGGGACGGCTTTTCCGCGTCCCGCCCGCCGCAGGGTCTGTCTGAAAGCCTGTTCCCCGCCCCGACCGGGGCGGGGAAACGTTTTTTTCAGGCCGGGTATCCGCCGGAACCCGGAAACGGAGAAAGGAGAGTTTGCCGATGGCAAAAGGTCAAAGCCAGGAGCTGGATCGCAAAAAACTGATGGCTGATCCGATCATGATGACCACCATCGTCCTGCTGATCACCTTCCTGACACTTTTTATTCTGTACCCTCTCGCGATCCTGCTGGTGGACAGCCTGTACGGAAGCAACGGGCTGTCCCTGGAGACCTTCCGGCGCATCTTTGGGATGTGGACCTTCCGGAACGCGATCGCCAACACGCTGATGATCGGCTTCGTGGTCGGTATTCTGTCCACCCTGCTGGGCCTGCTCTTTGCCTACGTGGAGGTGTACGTGAAGATGCACAGGGCCGTGGGCGGGCTGTTCAAGGTGGTTTCCATGCTGCCGGTGGTCTCTCCGCCCTTTGTGCTCTCCCTGTCCATGATCATGCTGTTCGGAAGATCGGGGGTGATCACCCGTTTTCTGCTGGGCATCTATGACAACGATATCTATGGCTACTGGGGCATCGTCATCGTGCAGACGCTGACCTTCTTCCCCGTCTGCTACATGATGCTGAAAGGCCTGCTGAAGAACATCGATCCCTCCATGGAGGAGGCGTCCCGGGACATGGGCGCTTCCCGGTGGAAGGTGTTCACGACGGTGACCCTCCCCCTGCTGCTGCCCGGCCTGGGCAATGCCTTTCTGGTCACCTTCATTGAATCCATCGCGGACTTCGCGAACCCGATGATTATCGGCGGCAGCTATGATACCCTGGCCACGACGATCTATCTGCAGATTACCGGCGCCATGGACAAGGAGGGCGCCGCGGCCATGGCTGTGGTGCTGCTGTGCATCACCCTCGCCATGTTCGCGGTCCAGAAGTATTATCTGGAGCGGAAGACGGCGGCGACCCTGAGCGGAAAGGCCAGCCGGGGACGCATGCTGATCAGCGACAAGTCCGTCACGATTCCGCTGACGGTTCTCTGCTCCCTGGTGGCGGTTTTCGTCATTCTCATGTATGCCTGTGTTCCGATCGGAGCGCTGTTCCCCACCTGGGGATACAGATTCTTCCCGCTGACCTTCAAGTGGTTTGAACAGGTCTTTACCCGCCACGGCGGACTGCAGGTCTTCTGGGACAGCTTCCGGCTTTCCCTCATCGCGTCGCCGATCACGGCCCTGCTGTCCATGATCATCTCCTATCTGGTGGTCAAGCGGAAATTCAGGTCCAAGGGCTTTATCGAAGCGGTATCCATTCTGGCCATGGCCGTGCCCGGAACGGTGCTGGGCGTCGGATATATCCGGGGCTTCGCCAACGGCCTGTTCCATACGGGGATCCTGAAAAGCCTCTACGGAACGGGGCTGATTCTGATCATCGTTTTCGTGGTCCGGTCCCTGCCCACGGGCACCCGATCCGGCATCACGGCCCTGCGGCAGATTGACAAGAGCATCGAGGAGAGCGCCTACGACATGGGCGCCAACAGCCTGAAGGTCTTTACCTCGGTGACGCTGCCGCTGATCAAGGATTCCTTCCTGTCCGGCCTGGTGACCGCCTTTGTCCGGTCCATCACCGCCATTTCAGCAATTATTCTGCTGGTTACGCCCAGCTATCTGCTGATCACGGTGAAGATCAATGAATTCGCGGAGAAGGGATCCTTCAGCATCGCCTGCGCCTTCGCGACCATCCTGATCGCGATTACCTACGGGTCGGTGCTGCTGATGAACCTGTTTATCAAACACTTTGGAACCAGCAGGAACCTGAAGGAGGATAACTGAACATGAGTGAGATGAAAGTGAAACAGCCAAAGGGCGTCGTGCTGGATCATATTTCCAAGATCTATCAGGATCCGAAAACCCATCAGCCGTTCTACGCGGTGCACGATGTCAGCCTTGACATCGCGCCGGGCAGTTTTGTGACGCTGCTGGGGCCCAGCGGATGCGGAAAAACGACGACGCTGCGCATGATTGCCGGATTTGAATCCCCGGACGAGGGCGAGATCTATCTGGGAAACGAAGCCATCAACAGCCTGACCCCCAACAAGCGGGACACGGCCATGGTCTTCCAGAGCTACGCCCTGTTTCCGCACTACAACGTGTTCGACAACGTGGCCTACGGCCTGAAGCTGCGGAAGGTTCCGCGGGATGAGATCCTGAGAAGGGTGACCAACATTCTCAGCCTGGTGGAGCTGTCCGGCATGGAACAGCGGATGACCAACCAGCTTTCCGGCGGTCAGCAGCAGCGGGTGGCGCTGGCCCGGGCGCTGGTGGTGGAGCCGGGAGTGCTCCTCTTTGACGAGCCGCTGAGCAACCTGGACGCGAAGCTGCGGGTTCAGATGCGGACCGAGATCCGCCGGATTCAGCAGGCGCTGGGGATCACGGCCATCTACGTGACCCACGATCAGAGCGAAGCGATGGCGATCTCGGACAAGATCATCCTGATGAAATCCGGCGTCATCGCCCAGATGGGTTCCCCCACGGAGATCTACTACAGGCCCAACAGCGAATTCGTCGCGGACTTTATCGGCGAATGCAATTTCCTTCACGGGAAGGTGGCCGATGGAAACAGTGAGGAGACGATCGTGGAGCTTCCGGCCGGAAAAGCCGCGGTCCGCACAGATGGCCGGCGGAGCGTCGGCGAGGACTGTGAAATCGTGCTGCGTCCGGAGGCGATCACCATCGGGGAACAGGGAACCCTGCCCTGCACGGTGGAGCTGAGCTGCTTCATGGGCAGCTATCAGAACTATCATGTCCGGGTCGGGGAGGAGCTGGTGAAGATCACCGACAACTGCCCGCTCAACAAGAGAATCTTCCGGGTGGGCGAACAGGCCATGATTTCCTTTGACCCGATCTGCGCGCATCTGCTATAATGGAAAGAGAAACAGGCCCGGCGCGGAACCCGCGCCGGGAATCGGAAAGGACCGGAAGCATATGATTCTTGCCATCGGAAACGACCACGCGGCAGTGGAAATGAAGAACCAGATCATGGCGTATCTGCGGGATCAGGGATATGAGATCATCAATGTGGGGAACGATGATCCGCTGGACCGGCAGGACGATTATCCGATCTACGGGTACCGGGTCGCCCGGCTGGTCGCCGACGGAAAGGCGGACTTGGGCATCTGCATCTGCGGAACCGGGGTGGGTATTTCCCTGGCGGCGAACAAGGTGCCCGGGATCCGGGCCTGCGTCTGCTCCGAACCCTATACCGCCCAGCTTTCCCGCAGACACAACAACACGAATGTGCTGGCCTTCGGCGCCAGGGTGATCGGCGTGGAGCTGGCCAAGATGACGGTGGACGCCTGGCTGAAGGCGGAATTTGAGGGAGGACGCCATCAGCGGCGGATCGACATGATTGCAGAGATTGAAAGAACCGGCAGACTGTCGGGGGAGGACTGAGCTGAAACCGCAGCATCCGGTTCCGGAAGCCGCGGAACGGGGAACCGCACGGAAAACGCCTTCCGGATCATCATTCCGGAAGGCGTTTTCATGTTCCACCGTTCCCCGGCCGGCGCCGGGAAGGTCAAGTCTGTACTTCCTTTCCGTTCTCCGCGATGACGGAGAGGACGCGGCCGGCGGTTTCCTCATCCACTTTGCCCTGCTCCAGGTAGCTGATGCTGCCCTGGGACAGACCCATCAGTTCCCCCAGCGCTTTCTGGCTCAGCCCGGCGGCGCTTCTCGCCTTCTGTATCTTCTCCCCCAGGTCCGAACGGATCGCCCGGGCGGCGGGCCGCTTCCGGGGGACGGAAGGCGCCGGCACGGGTTCCGCTTCCCGCCTCCGGGATTCGATGAGCTCATTCAGCTTCCGGATGATACTCCTGCCGAAGGCTTCATCCACCTTTCCCCGCTCGATCAGGCTGACCCGGGTCTGCGGCACCTGAAGCAGGTCCCCCAGGGCCTTCTGGCTGAGCCCGGCTTCCTCCCGGAGATCGCGGATATTGGATCCCAGAAGCACCTGATCCTTGGGCTTGACCCGGGGAACCTTTATTTCACGCCGGGGCTCCCGCCGGATCCGGCGCATAATCTCTTCGTATTCGGATTCCGTCACATTCCCCAGCTCAATATGCGTGATCCGGGTGACGGGCATCCGGAGAATCGTACCCAGCTCCTTCTGGCTGAGACCGGCCGCGGCCCGGGCCTCGCGGATCTTCTGGCCGGCGGCCCTGGGCTCGAACATATCCACGCCCTTTTCCACGGCGGCTTCCCGCAGGGCGGCCACCAGCTCATCCGCGCGCCTGGATGTGATGTATCCGCTTTCCATATGCGCCAGTGTGCTGGGCTTGAGGCTCACGATCTCCGCCGCGTCGCGGACGGAGAAACCGAGGGCCTTCCGCTGATCCCGGACGCGGATGCCCGCGGCCTTCGGATCCTCTTTCTCTTCCGGGGAATAAACGCTGCCGATCCGGTTCAGAATATGGTTCGCCTTCTGATCGGTCACGTATCCGGATTCCATCTGAGCGATCCGGCTGACGGAAAGATTGACCAGATCCGAGAGCTCCTCCCGGGAAATGCCGGCGGCCTCCCGGGCCTCCCGGACCCGAACGCCGGCAGCCCTGTTCGGGGCGGTTTTCTGTCCCCGGGAGGCCCGGGGGGCAGGGGCGGGGACGGGGGATTCCCTCAGCCGGGAGACTCCCTTCACCCGGCCGTCCCCGTACATGAGCCACTTCCTGTTCATCCCGGTCTTCCTTTCGATCTCCTCCCCCCGGCGGCGGGTAAGACGAAGGTCCGGATCCTCCTCCGCCCGGCGGAGATCCTCCACGCTGATCCCCAGGGCGGAAGCCATTTCCTCCTCCGGGATGGCCGCCTCCTTCCGCCAGCGGCGAAGGCGCTGGCCGGCGGAACCCTGATCAAAAGAGGGAAGGAAGGGATCCGCGTCCGGGTCCGTCAGAATCTTCGGATTGATAGGAAAGGCGGATATGTATTGAAGAAGCAGATAGGTTTCCCCGTTTTCCTCGCAGTCGATTACTTCCTGCAGAGGCACACCAAGCTCATCGGCCACCTGTGCCTGCGACAGCCCCATGATCTCGCGGATATCCTGAATGTTCATATAACTCTCCCATGAGTGCAGAATGGATAAAGGGCGAACAATACGGCCCGCGCCTGATCCCAAATACTAAAACAACCATATTTGTCGTACATATTTTATCAGATCAGGCGTAAAAAATGAACTACAGAAGCCGAAATATCCTTCCGCACTCTGTTTTTTCTCTGTTTTTTCTCTGTTTTTTGGACGGCGGACTCAGACCCCCGCGGGATAGCAGATGATGAGCCCGCTGCGCTCGGCGTAGTAGCTGTCCAGTCCGCGGGTCGGGAAGAGCTGCACGGAGGCGCTGTTCCAGCGGGAAAGGATCATTTCCTTCAGAGCTGAAGCCATGGAGTCGTTCAGACAGTAGCTGATGGCCATTTCCCCGCCGGAATAACGGTTTTCCTCCATGTCACGGAGGATCTTTTTCATGGTCCGCTGTTCTCCGCGCATCAGCTCCTTCAGCTGGATTTCCCCTTCGGGGCTGCCCACCCCGATCACCCGGATCCCCAGCTTTCCGGCCAGGAAGCCGGCAATTTTGCTGACCCGGCCGTTCTGCACCAGATTATGGAAAGAAGAGAGGGTAAAGATGGTCCGCCCCGCGGCGGCGAATTTCCGGCAGGCGGCGCAGACCTGTTCCATCGGAAGGCCGGCCTGGATCCCGCGGAGGGCCTGCTGAACCAGCAGAATCAGCTTCGGCCCGGTGGAAAGGGAATCGATCACCTCGATCTTCCGGGCGGGATTCTCTTCCAGCGCCATCGCCTTTCCGGCGACGGCGCTGTTGTAGCTGCCGGAGAGACGGCCGGAAATCGTAAAGGCGATCACCTGATCCGCGTGGCGGAAGGCTTCCTCCCAGGCGGAGGGAGAGGGGCAGGCGCTGCGGCTGACATCCGCCTTTTCCATGGCGTTCACCAGATCCGGAACCACCAGATCCGGATGATCCGTATAATCCTTCCCGTCCAGATTCAGCACAAAGGGAACCGAAGAAAAACCGATATCGTCAGACCCGGTATCCAGCGACTTCAGATCGCAGCTGGAATCGGTCACAAGCATCCACTTCATCCGAAAAACCTCCTGACAAACCGGCGGAAAAAGGTGTTTTCAAAGCCCCTGATCCGGCCGGGCAGATGAACGCCGGACTTTCGCCCGGCAACCCTGTTATACCCTGTTCCGCCGGGGATGTCAAGTGAAACTCCGGTGAAGAAGCGGAGCCGCCGGGGTTCCAGGCGATACCAGGCATGGAAAAGGAGCCGCCGGGAGAAAAGGGATTCCCGCGGCGGGAACGGCGGAAAGAGGAAAAAAACGGATCCGGGAAGGGACACCCGAAGAAACAGAACGGAAGAAGTTGACAGAGGCAATACTTTGTGTTACGATGCATATCGTGACAGGAGGTGTTGTATGGACGTTCAGTTGAAACGGGGCCTGTTGGATGTCTGCGTGCTGGCCGCCATCCGGGACCGGGACACCTACGGCTACCAGATTATCAAGGATATGAAGCCCTATCTGGAATTGTCCGAGTCCACGCTGTACACGATTCTGAAGCGGCTGGAAAGCGCGGGCATGCTGACCGTCCGGAGCGAGGAGTTTCAGGGAAGGCTGCGGAAGTATTACCGGATCAGTCAGGCGGGGATCCGCCGCATTGAGGAGTTCAGGGAAGACTGGAAGGAAATTCTTTCCATTTACCGTTTTATCACGAGGGAGGACACCAGGGATGAATAAGGAGGAGTTTCTGGCAGAGCTCCGGGAAAAACTCTCCGGGCTGCCTCAGAACGAGAGGGAAGAGCGGATCGCGTTCTACAGCGAGATGATCGCGGACCGGGTGGACGACGGCGCTTCCGAGGAGGAGGCGGTGGCGGGGATCGGTTCCGTGGACTCCGTTGTGGAACAGATCATGTCCGAGGTTCCGATGACGATGATCGTCCGCGAAAGGGTATCCCGGAAAAGGAAACTCAGGGGATGGGAGATCATCCTGCTGATTCTGGGCTCTCCGGTCTGGATTCCGCTGCTGGCGGCGGGCGCCGCGGTTCTGCTGGCCCTGTTCGCGGCGGTCTGGGCGGTTGTGCTCAGCCTGTGGGCGGCGGATCTGGGGCTGTTCGCGGGGGCCGGGGGCTGCCTGATCGGGATCTTTCCCTATCTGCGGGCGGGCAGCCCGGAAGGGGCTCTGTTCTCCGCCGGTGCGGGGCTGATCTGCGCCGGGCTGGCCATCCTGCTGTTCTTCGGCTGCGCCGCCGCGTCCAGGGGAGCGGCGGCGATGATGCGCAAAACGCTGACGGGGCTGAAGGTCCGCTTTGTGGGAAAGGAGGCATAGGATCATGAAGAAAAAGGGATGGATCGTTCTCGGCTGCGGGCTGACCGTGCTGGGACTGCTGCTGGCCGGAGGCGCGCTGGCGGCCGTGGGCTTTGATTTCAGCCGGCTGAGCGCCGGCAGTTACGTGACCAATACCGTCGAGGTGGCGGAATCCTTCCGGGATATCCGGCTGCAGGGAAACACGGAGGATATGGACTTCGTCCCTTCCGGGGACGGAACCTGCAGGGTCGTTTTCCATGAGAAGGAGGACGAGCCCCATACGGCCAGGGTGGAAGACAACACGCTGGTGATTGAGAATACGGACCGGCAGAATCAGTTCTTCATCGATTTCGGCAATCTGGCGGAGCATCCCTCCGTGACGGTTTATCTGCCGGAAACGGCCTGGGGAGCGCTCTCCGTGCAGGCGGATACGGGGGATCTGAAAATCCCCGGAGACTTTACCTTTGACAGCATCAGCGTGAAGCTGAGCACGGGAGACGTGGAATGCGGGGCCTCCGCGGAGGGCGATCTCGCCGTCCGGACCAGCACCGGCCATATCCGGCTCTCCGGGCTGTCCGCCGCGTCGGTCCGGCTGGAGACCAGTACCGGCACCATCCTGATGAAGGACGTCTCCTGCACCGGGGACGCGGAAGTCAGGGTGAGCACGGGCAGAACCGAGCTGGAAAACGTGACCTGCGGAAACCTGACCTCCTCCGGAAGCACAGGCAGCCTTTTCCTCACGAAGGTTCTGGCCTCCGGATCCTTCAGCCTGACGCGGGATACGGGCAGCATCCGCTTTGACGGCTGCGATGCCGGGACGATCCTCGCCGAAACGGATACCGGATCCATCACGGGCACGCTGCTGACCGGGAAGGAGTATGTGACGCGGACGGATACGGGCAGAACGGAAGTGCCCGCTTCAGTGGCCGGGGGCGGCCGGTGCGAGCTGACCTCGGATACCGGGGATATCCGGATCGAAACCGCGGAATGAACTCCGGAGAAGGAATGATCCAGTCAGGAGGTAAAGCAGCTTGATCACTGCATTCTACGGCGGCGTGCTGGGCGCATCGCTCCTTTGCAGCACCGTCTATATCTACATGTGGCACAAGCATTTCGACGTGAATTTCACCATGATATTCACGCTGGTGCCCGTGGCCTGCCTGGGCTATCTTCTCTCCTCCATGGTCCGAAGCCTGGAAGGAGCGATCCTGGCCCAGCAGGTCATCTATATCGGCGGAAGCTTTCTGCAGCTGTTTATCGTCTTCAGCATCCTGAACCTGTGCGGAATCACCCTGCCCCGATGGGGCAGGGTCCTGATGTTTGCGGTCTGCCTGGTGCTGTACGGCTTCGTGCTGACCATCGGCCAGATGGACCTTTTTTACCGGGAGGTCTCCTTTGAGATGGTGGCCGGGACGCCGACCCTGACCAGGGTATACGGTCCCATGCACGGGGCCTTTTACGCGCTGCTGGCGCTGTTCCTGCTGGCCGGCCTGGCGGTTATTCTCTACTCCTGGCTGAAAAGGAAGTCCGTTCCGCGCCGCATCCTGCTGCTGCTGGTGTTTCCGGACCTGATCTGCGTGCTGGCCTACTTTGTCGTGCTGAAGCTGTTCAGCAGCCCGGTGGATCTGGTTCCCCTGGGATATGTGACCGCCGAGATCGTATACCTGTTCATCGCCTATCGGATCAACCTCTATGACGTCAGCGACACGGTGATCGACTCCTATGTCCAGGAGGAGAAGGTGGGCTATATCTCCTTCGATTTCAGATGCCGCTACCTGGGGAGCAACGAAATCGCCCGGGAGCTGGTGCCGGAGCTGAGAAACACGGCGGTGGACGAGATGCTCGGCTACAAGCCGGACCAGCGGAAAATCCGGCATTTTCTGGACGACTTCCGTCAGGGAAAGGCGGATCACGTATTCGTCTATACGGTGCACAGCCCGGACGGAGATCCGGAGAAAGACCAGTTCTACAACGCCAGCGTCAACTACCTCTATGACGGAACCCGGAAGCGGGGATATATCATCACCTTCCAGGATGATACGGCCAACAGGAAGTACATCCGGCTGCTGGATACCTACAACGAGGACCTGAAACAGCAGGTGGAGGAGAAAACCCGTCACATCGTGGAGATGCACGACAACCTGATCATGGGCCTGGCGGTGATGGTGGAAAGCCGGGACAACTCCACCGGGGGGCATATCCGGCGCACCAGCGAAGGCGTCCGGATTCTGGTGGATGAAATCCGCCGGGAAAATCTGCTTCCCCTTTCGGACGAGTTCTGCCGGGATATGGTGAAGGCCGCCCCCATGCACGACCTGGGCAAGATCGCCGTGGATGACGAGGTGCTCAGGAAGCCGGGGCGGTTCAGCGAGGAGGAGTACGCCAAGATGAAGACCCACGCGGCGGAAGGCGCCCGGGTCATCCACGAGATCCTGCTGCATACGGATGACGAGCCCTTCAAGAAGCTGGCGGAAAACGTGGCGCACTATCATCATGAGCGCTGGGACGGAACCGGGTATCCGGACGGGCTCCGGGGGGAGGAGATTCCGCTGGAGGCCCGGATCATGGCGGTGGCGGATGTCTACGACGCCCTGGTCAGCAAGCGGGTTTACAAGGAAGCCTATGATTTTGAACGGGCGGACAGGATCATCATGGAGGGAATGGGCACCCAGTTCGATCCGGCTCTGAAACCGGTCTATGTCAACGCCCGGCCCCGGCTGGAGGAATACTACCGGTCCGTGAACGGGCAGTGACATTTCCGAAAACGGAACCGAGCGAAAACCGTTTGCAAACAGCGGCCGGATATGGTATAATCCGGCACGGCCTGGAGCGGTATCGAAGCGGTCATAACGGGGCTGACTCGAAATCAGTTTGGCGGCAACGCCACGTGGGTTCGAATCCCACCCGCTCCGCCACATCACAACCCGCATGAAACCCAGTGTTCATGCGGGTTTTCACGTTTTGGGGGCCGCTTTTCCTGGCCTGATCCGCTCCACCTACCTGATCGACGAGAACGGCGTGATCGTGAAAGCCTTCGGCGCGGTGAAGGCAAAGGACAATCCGGCGCAGATGCTGGAGTCGCTTTGAATACGAACAGAAAAAACACGGGGCCAAAAGGAAGGATAAACGATGACGGAGCGCAAGAAATACGGCTGGACGGTCAAGGGGATCCTGGGGTTCGTCTTTACGCCCATGGGGTTCGTTTTCCTGGTCATGGGCGTGATGTTCTGGCATTTCAAGGTTGGGGAAAAGCCCGAAGATCCTTGGATTTTCCTGTACGTCTTTGGCGGTATGGGCGCGGTTTTTTTCCTGGTGGGGATGGGGCTGCTGCTTTCCGACCTTCACCGCCGGGCGCTGATGCGGCGCGCATATGAGGGCGGAAATTACGTGATGGCTCAAATTGCCGGCATCAATACGCAAAGGAACGTGAACATGAACGGAAGAAATCCCTTCATGGTGGAGTGCCATTATACCGACCCGGCCACCGGCATCGTGCACGTTTATTACAGCAGGTATCTGTATATCGACGTGGGGGACCTGCTCCAGGCGGATCAGGTGCCGGTGTACATCGACCGGATGGACGAGCGGATCGGGTTTGTGGACATCGACGCGGTGCTGCCCAAGATCCAGGTGCACAGGTGAAGGAGAAGGTGTCGCCCTATGCCGCGCCTATTCATCAGACCGATTATCATGATCTGCCGCCCTGCTATACCTTTGTGGGCGAAGACGAGCCCTTCTATGCTGAAACGCTGCAATACGTGAAAAATCTCCTGGCTGCCGGCGTTCCAGCGGAGGTGGACGTGTATCCCACCGACATGCACGCCTTTGACATGCTCCGTCCCCAGGATGCCGTGAGCCAGG
>CAMVDI010000033.1 GCA_947166205.1 uncultured Clostridia bacterium | reverse complement strand
TTTGTAAAGTGTTTTTTTTCAGGGAATTTTCCTTTTCCCGGGATTGTCCCTCCGATCTCCCGCGCCGCCGTGCCCTGTGCCTGTTCCGCCGCTCTTCCCTGCGCAGCCGGTTCGCGGACGGTCATTCCCCCCGGGGAACGCCGCCGCAAGCCATGCTGCTCTCTCCATCCGCGGCAGCGCTATTGTCCGTCCGCGGTCTTCTCAAAGGACGTAACCTTTCCGTTTCCTCCCTGGACAATCACCGCGGTATACCTTCTCTTCAGCGCCGGATCCTTGGCGGCCTTTGACTTGCTGTAGGCGCCAAAGCCCTTGAAGTCCTCAGGCTTTCTGGCCAGCTCTTCCGCGTCCACGTCGTATACGGCCACCGTCCAGGTGGTGGTGCCGCTGAGGAAGGGCCGGAAAGCGCTTTCCGCCACGGCGGCAATTTCCTGGCCTTCCAGCTCCGGATCCTGTGCCCGTACGATCTCCAGGCAGTTCTGGTTGGCCTCAGTCCGCTGCTGCTCATCATAGGAGGATGTAAGGGAAACATGATTGTGCAGATAGACGCTGCCCCCCGCAAAAACCGCGGTTGCGCCAAGCGTCAGGGCGGCCAGCGCGGCAACAGTCTTCCCGCTCATTCTCAGGGAATCCGACCTGCTTTTGATCAGGTGCGCAGTTTCCAGCGGGGGCATCAGCGCGCGGAAAACAATGACCAGCACCAGCGCTTCAAAGGGAAAAAGCGTAATGTTCTTCAGGATCCGGGGCAGATCGATCCACGCGTAGCTTTTATTCAGGATCATGCTGTAGTACAGCCTCATGATCGGAGTCTGCAGAACCAGATTGACGAAAAACACGACTGAGAATCTGGCCAGCACAATCCTTCTTACCGTGATCCTCGCCCGGTAGAAAAACAGGGAAAAGATCACGCTGCCCGCTATTTCCACCAGAATAAAAGGAAAGAAGTAAGGACCGTTGGGGAAAAGAACGGCCCCCAGGGTATCTGTAATCATCGCGGCAAAGATGGCCACCACCGGCCCGAAGGTCATCGCGCCCAGGGCGTTGACCACAAAGGCCGTATTGATATCCAGATAGGGGCCGACGGGAATCCTGAACTGCTTGAACACAACCCTCAGGGCAATCAGCAGCGCGGCCAGCACCAGCGTTTTCACGCTTTTCATCTCCGCCGCGGCATCCCTCCAGTAGGCGGCTGAAAAGGGATGATCATACAGACGTGAGTTCGTTCCGGAGTTTTCAGACATCAAAAATCCCTCCTTTCAGAGCACGCACATGCTGCATAAGGAGGGACAGATTTCCTCTTTATGATGAATCAGCGGGTGCGGACCAGCAACCGCGGCTTCAGCCTTCGTCCCCCGTTCAACTCCCCGTTCCGGAGGCACTTAACGAAGCAGGTCCTACTCTGACGGCCCACATTATAATCGTCCTCCGCGGATTTTGCAACCGTGCCGGGCAGAATTCCCGCCTCCTTTCCGGGTCGGTGGAATCCCCGCCTTCCGATATTCAAAAAACTTTATCGGATGCGAAATAATTTAGGCTGTAACTATTTACAATTTTGTAACATTATTGTATTATTATTGCAAAAGAAGCCCATCGAAACCCTCGTGAGTCTTCTTTTTCACCGGATTTCCGCCTGTTCCGCCCCCGCGGAAAGGGAAATTCGATTCTTTCCTATACGTGACAGATAAAAAAGGAGCGTAGGAGCAGTTGAAGATGAAATATTGGTTGCGGTTGGCAGGCATTCTGGCCCTGGTGCTCAGCCTGGCCGTGATGACGTCCGGCCTTGCGGAGGGTTCCTTCTCCGGCGCGGCGGAAGCCACCACGGATGATACGAGTTCCGAATCCTCCATCGCCGGAGCGGGCGGCTCCATGGCCGGCGCCGCTGAAGCGTCGGCGGGTGGCTCGGGCAGCGGCTCCGGCAGTTCCGGCAGTTCCGGCGGCACGGGCGGCTCCGGCTCCGGCGGCACGGGCGGCGCGAGTTCCGAGAGCTCCTTCACCTCCACGGGTGCCGGCGGTGCCGGCGGCGGTGCCGGGGCAGGTTCCGCCTCCGGGGCGGCGTCCGCCGGCGCGGGTTCCGTGAGCTCCGAGAGCTCCTTCACCTCCACAGGTGCCGGCGGCGCGGGCGGAGCCGGTTCTTCCGCTTCATCCGCCTCCGCGGAAACCACGCACACGCATTCGGAGACCTCCTCCACCATGACCGGCACGGGTGCCGGCGGAGCGGTCTCTTCCTCCTCCAGTTCCAGCACGACCACCACGACCACCACGACCAGCACCAGCACGTCCACCTTCGCCGGATGGCCCGTGCCCGGAAAGCCCCCCAAAAAGCATTCCCACGGCGGATCCGGCTCTTACGCGCCGATCGAGTCCATCATCCAGAGCACGGACGTGACCGGCAGGGGCTGGACGACGATCTCCAAGGTAAATGTCCGCACCATGCCCAGCACCCGGGCCGGCCTGGTCTTCCAGGTCCGGGCCGCGGGAACGGAGATGGCGGTAACCACCCGGGTCATCAACAGCAGCGGAGAAACCTGGTACGGCGTCAAGCTGTATCAGGGCTATGTGGGCTACATTCGCGGCGATCTGCTCCGGGCGGACGTGACGGAGGTCACCGCCGCGGCGGCCACCGTCCGGGACCCCACCGAGCAGTCGATCATCACCATGGTGGAACAGAAAACCCATGTCACGCCTCAGGTGATCTACATCATCGTGGATCCCCAGGAGGAGGAAACCCCCTCGACGCCGGATCCCCAGGTCTATATCATCACGCCGGAGCAGGCGCGGGAGCTGGGCATCGGGTAATCAGCGGAAAATCCCGCGGATCAGGAAATGGAAGGCCGGTCGGCATGAAAAGCCGACCGGCCTCTTTTTCTGTTCCTTTGGGAGGATTCATCTTCGCCCGCGCAGGGCCGGCCGTCCCCGGTTCATGGTCAGTGCGGGCCGTGAACCTGCGAACGGGTCCTTCCTCTGCGCCAGGGCCGGGCGCCCTGCGCCGGGTCCATCTCCCGGATCTTCCCTGTTTTATCCGTCCTATTCGCTTCTCAGCGCCTCCACTGGATCCTGCCTTGCCGCCCGCCGGGCGGGAATGAACCCGCCGATCAGCGTCAGCAGAATGCACAGCGCCACAAGGATCACCCCGGCTCCCGGAGGCAGGAAGGCCCGGATGCCGTCCTGTTTGGCCAGCGTCCGGATCACCTGGTTGATCGGAATCTGCATCAGCAGCGTCAGCCCGATGCCGAAAGCCCCGGCCAGCAGCCCGATGATAAAGGTTTCCGCGCTGAAAACCTGCCTCACGTTCTTCCGGGAGGCCCCCATGGCCCGGAGGATGCCGATTTCCTTTCTCCGCTCCAGCACGGAGATATAGGTGATGATGCCGATCATGATGGACGAGACCACCAGGGAAACGGCGACAAAGGCGATCAGCACATAGGTGATCACATCGATGATGGTGGTGATGGAGGTCATCAGCGCCCCCACATAATCCGTGTAGGAGATCACCTTTTCCGGATGACCTTCCTCCTTCATCACGTAGTTGTAGGCGTCAATGATCCGGATGACCTCTTTCTTGCTTTCGAAATCCGTGGGATAGAAAGTAATCATGGAGGGGCTGGCGGGATCCGCGTATCCGAATTTCAGCAGGTTTCCTTCCACCGTCGCGTTCCTGGCGGCGCTCCCGGCCATGAAGATTTCCCGCATCCGGGCCTCATCCAGCTCCAGGGAAACCGCCCGGCTCAGCTGCTCCTCATCGATCTCGATCAGGTCCATCAGCAGAGGGATTCCCGCCTCGATCATGGCGCTCAGCGTGGGGGATTTCCCGGTCCGGCGCAGTTCCCGCAGGATCCGCACCGCCCGGACTGTGGTAAGCCGGGTCTCGTCCGTTTCCAGGGTGTAAAGATCCTCCCAGCGGACGGAAAACACTCCCTCCAGCTGATCCGGATGGATGGTGATCAGGTCCTTCAGGAATCCGAATCCCCGCTCCGATTTTTCACCGAAGGCCGCCCCCGCCAGGATGTCCTTCTCCGGCTCGGCCTTCTGGGCCCGCACCACGGGGCTCTGCTCCGCCTCGGAGATCATCCGCCGGATCAGCCCGGCGGGAAACTCGATCCCCATCTCCAGAATGCCGAAGCTGCTTCCCTCCCGGGGCCGGACCACCCCGGTGATCCGCATCTCCTGCCCCTCGGTCTTCAGCTTCTCCAGCATCTCTTCCGTGTTTTCCCCGCAGTCGGTCCAGATCCCCAGCCGCTCGTCATAGCTGAACCGGGCCCAGGCGGGCAGCAGCGTGAATCTGATCCCCAGGAAATCCTCCGGGGCGTAGACCCCGCTTTCCCGCAGGTGGGTGTTCACCTCGCTCCCCGCCACGACCTTCCCGATCATGTCGTCGAGCTTCTCCCCGTCCCGAAGTCCCATCGTATAGAGCATGATATCGGGAATGCTTCCGCCGGAGCTCAGCACCACCACGCAGTCCGTATCCTTCTCCGGCCATCTGCCGGCCATCAGCTCATAATCGCCCAGATACATTTCAGGGTTTTCAGGCAGCGCCCGGAAAACCTCGTTCATCCCGTAGTTGGAAAAAACGCTGGTCAGGCTGTCGTCAAACTGCACGCCGAAGGTGGAAAGGGTCTGATCCGGATTCACCTGGCGGTAACCGTCCTCCCGGACCAGATAGATCTGCGGTACGACCCCGTAGGAATAGGTGATGCCGCGGGTATAGTCCTCGATTCCGCTGTACCCGCTGTCCAGCCACCGCTTCAGGGCGGCCAGGTCGTTGGTGGCCGCGGACGCCATGAATCCGCCCATCATCTGGGTCTCCCGGATCATTCCGTCCTCCGTCCCGGAGGAGGCTTCCTGCCGCATCTGGGCAAAGGCCGCCAGCGAATCCTCCATGGAGAAGGCCGAGTTCATGATCTGCAGGGGATACTGGCTCAGGCTTTCCTGCTCCATCCGGCGGATATAGGCGTTCGCCCCGTTGGACAGGGACAGGATGAGGGCGATGCCCACGATCCCGATGGACGCGGCAAAGGCCACCAGCGCCGTCCGCGCCTTCTTGGACCAGAGGTTGGCCAGGGACAGGCTGAAGGAGGTCGCCCGGGACATGGACGGCTTCCGGAGCCGCTGAACCTCTCCCCCGGTCGGTTCCTCCGTGAAGGGATCCGAGTCCTTGATGATCTTTCCGTCACTCAGGCGCACGATCCGGGTGGCATACTTTTTCGCCAGCTTGCCGTTGTGGGTCACCATGATCACCAGATGATCCTTCGCCACATCCTTCAGCAGATCCATGACCTGACGGCCCGTGTCCGAGTCCAGCGCTCCGGTGGGTTCGTCCGCCAGCAGGATCGCCGGGCGGTTCACCAGCGCCCGGGCGATGGCCACCCGCTGCATCTGTCCGCCGGAAAGCTGCGCCGGCTTCTTCTGGGCCTGTTCCTTCAGGCCGACCCGTTCCAGTGCCTCCAGCGCCCGCTGCCTGCGCTCCGCCCGGCCCACGCCGTTCAGCGTCAGCGCCAGCTCCACGTTGGCCAGCAGCGTCTGATGCGGAATCAGGTTGTAGCTCTGAAAGATGAATCCGACGGTATGGTTCCGGTAGGTGTCCCAGTCCCGGTCAGAGTATTTCCGGGTGGAAACGCCCCGGATCAGCAAATCTCCGCTGTCGTACCGGTCCAGTCCCCCGATCATGTTGAGCAGCGTGGTTTTCCCGGATCCGGAGGGACCCAGGATTGCCACAAACTCATTCTCCCGGAAGGACACAGAAACCCCGTCCAGCGCTTTCTGGACGAGGGTTCCTGTCCGGTATTCCTTTCGAAGATTCTGAATCGTCAGCATTTTGTCTCCTTGAAAACAGCAAGGGCGCCCCTCCGGGCGGAGGGGACGCCGTATCAGGCCGGAAATGGATTATCCGTGCACAGGATCGCCGGGCGCCGGCGTCTCGTCAGGGGCGGCCGCCCCTTCGGTCAGATCCGGGGCAGGTTCCGCACCGTCCACCGTGTCCTCGGGCAGACCGTCCAGGGACTCAGTCCCGTCCGCCGTATCGTCCGTCCCGTCCTGGCCGGGCTCCCCGTCCAGCGGAGAGGTATCTTCGGTCAGCGCGGGCTCGATGATCTCATCGGAAGGCTCCTGTTCCGTTTCCCCGGGGCCAAAGGTATCCTGGATCCGCTGCCGGGCGTTGCCCGCCGTCTCCCGCAGATCCTCCGCGGTATCCTCGGCGATCTCCCTCACATCCCGGATGGTCTGTTCCGCCTTCCGCACCCGCTCGTCGCTGTGGACGCTTTCCTTCACGTCGTCCACCAGGGCGGCGCTCTCATCCATGATCACATCCAGATGGCCCTGAACCTTTTCCCGCAGAGCGTCATCAGACTCCTTCGGCTTGGAGGCTGTTCCTGCGCCGAACGAAAACGCAATAAATATGCTCAAAAGCCACGCCAGAAATTCCATCATCATTTCACGCTCCTTTTCGGTTATTCCCTCGCGGAGCCATCCCCGCTCTCCTATTTTACTCCCTTCCGCCGCCATTTTCAACCCGGTGGAACAGAGGGACGTTCGCCCGTCTCTTTATGTCTCTTTATTTCCGGATATTCTCGATGTTTTCCATGCTTCCGCCGCCATGATCATCGGGATCCCGGAGTTCGCCCTTCTCCACGAGCCGCAGGAAAGCGTCCACCACATCCGGAGTCAGCTGGGTGCCGGAAACCTCCTTGATGATGGAAACCACCTTGTCAAAGTTCATCCGATTGCGATAGGGACGGTTGGAGTACATGGCGTCGAAGCAGTCGGCCACAGCGATGATCTGGGCCACCCGGGGTATTTCATTCCCCTTCAGATGGTTGGGATAGCCCCGGCCGTCCGGCCGCTCGTGATGAGCCTGTGCCCCGACGGCCAGCTCCGGCATGATGGTGATTTGCTTCAGGGTTTCAAAGCCCTGGGTGGTGTGGGATTTGATGATGTCAAATTCCTCATCCGTCAGCTTTCCGGCCTTGTTCAGCACCTCCTGGGGCACACCGACCTTGCCGATGTCATGCAGAAGAGCGATACGGTAGTACTTCTCCGTGGTATCCTCATCGCAGCCCAGTTCCTTGGCCAGCATGGCGGTGTATTTCGCCACCCGGGAGGAGTGGCCGTTGGTATACGCGTCCTTCATATCGATGACCTTCGCGAAGGCCTCGGTAATCTCGCTGACCAGGGCTGAGGTTTCCTTGTGCTTCTTTTCCAGGGCCTGGGTCTTCCTGCGGATATAGAACTGGACAATCAGCATCAGCAGGACCAGCGCCGCCAGCCCGACGATGACATAGAACCAGATCTCCTCATAAAAGGCCTTTTCCTTGGTGATCTGGATAGAGACGGTCTTGTTTCCCCGTCCCATGTTGTCCTTGAGCTGCATCAAATAATGATAGGTTCCGCCCCGCAGGTTGGTGTAATCCACGGGAACCATATCATCCCGGTCCACGGTGGTGCTCTCCTGCTCGAAGCCCTCCAGCCGATAGCTGACCTGGGGATTGCTCAGGGAATAGTTGAACACGAAGCTCGGGATCGTCAGCTTCTGGGTTTTGTACGAAACGACGAAATTGCCGTTTTCATCCGGATAAACCGTCTTTCCGTCCGCCTCCACGAAGGGAACCACGGCCTTCAGATCGTTCACATCCTCAAAGGGCTCATCGATGTTCACCTTGCACACGCCGGTGCTGCCGGCGATATACAGGTCGCCCCCGGCGGTCACCTCGCTGTAGGAGTTCGCCGTGGCGATACAGGGCAGGCCGTTGGCCCGGCTGTAATAGACCGGATCAATCCTGCCGTTGGCCAGCAGCTGGTCGGTGGGAACCACATAGATTCCGTTGCTGCTCAGAACCCACATGTCCCCTTCCCCGTTCTGATACAGATCGAAGTTGTTGGTATAGGGAAACTCCTTCACGGTGGTCACCCGGTAGTCCGGGGTCATATACGCGATGGCGCTGCTGCAAACGATCCAGACCACGTTATTCGCCTGATCCCGCTTGACCCTGAGCACCACATCCGAGGGCAGGCCGTCCTCCACGTTGATATTCCGGACCCCGTTTCCGTCGATGATATAGAGGCCGCCGCCATTGCTGCCCAGCACGATGTCGCCGTTCAGGCCTTCGGCCACCGTCAGGCTTTCCGTGGTGGTGATGCCCTGTTCCTCGCCGTAGCTCTCGGCAACCCTGCCGTCCTTGATCACGTTGGCTCCTCCGGCCAGGGCCACGAGGATGGCGCCGTCCTGCCTTTCAGCCACGGAGCGCAGGCTGGTGGACAGAAGGCCGTCATCCATCGAATAGGCGACGACCTCCCCCTGGCTGTAGCACAGAAGGCCCAGCTTGCGCCATACGGAGATCCAGGCCCGGCCCTGGCTGTCCCGGATAATGGATCGGATGCGGCAGCCGTTCAGCAGCTCCAGCAGGTCATTGGACCCCAGATCCTCGCCGGACAGGGTGGCCGCCTTCGTCAGCGGGAAAGAAGTCAGAGCGCCCTGCTCATCCAGGATCAGCAGTCCGCTGTCCGTTCCGACAAAGAGTTTGTCCTCGCACATGCAGGTGGTATTTACCACGCAGGAAGGGATATCAAAGCGCTGGAACAGATCCGAAAACTGGTTCGGCACAATCTTCATGACTCCCTGCCGGCTGGAGGTGAACCAAAGATTGCCCAGATAATCCTTCATAACCCCGCCTATGCTGGTGTTCATGGGCAGGTTTTCCAGCAGATGGAACACGTCGTTTTCCACGAAGCCGACGCCGTTGGAGCCGCAGATCCACAGATTTCCGTCAATAAAGGAAATCATCTGCACCATGCTGATGGGATCAATATTGATGGAGGTAACCTCGGTCAGGGTTTCTCCCATGCGGGCGTGATAGAACCGGTAGTCCTCCGCCTGCAGATACACCTTCCCCGGGGAAACAAGGTCGGGATAGAACGCGCCCACAGTACCCGTTTCCGCGTTGCTGCTGCCGGCAATGTAGTTGACCACCCGGCCGTCCTGCAGGGTCATGATATCGCCCAGATTCGTAACGGCGTAGATCAGCCCGTCCGTCCCCGCGGCCAGGAAGCGCATGTTGGAATCGCTGATCAGATCATCCTCCAGCATGGAGAGGTTGAAATCCTTGTCGATGGTCGCGATGCCGCAGGTTGTGGCGATATAGATGGTTCCGTTCTGATCCTCGGCGATGGCGCGGGTGTGGGCGGACTTCATGCCGTCCGTCTTGCCCCACAGCCGGAAGCTGCCGTTTTCCATCACCGCGACGCCGTTATCGTTGGTGCCCATCCAGAGCCGGTCCCGGCTGTCCACATACAGGCACTTGATGCTGGAAATGCCGCTCGTTGTGCCGATACGCTCAAAGGTATTTCCGTCGTACCGGATCAGGCCCGCGTAGCTGCCGATCCAGATAAAGCCGTCGCTGGTCTCGGCAATGGCGTTCGCCTCTGAGGTGGGCAGGCCGTTGGAGTTGTCGTACATAACCGCGGAGATTCCCCCGCTGCGCCCTGTGGGATCCACGGAGACGGCGCGCTTCGCCGAATCCTCGCCCTCGCTGAAGGCGGCGAAGGGGATGAACAGGAGACACAGAACGCAAATCCATACGGTTAAATTCAGGCGCTTCATTCTATTTTCTCCGTTTCCTGATTGAATTGCCCAATGGATACAAACCCTCTGCCGGCCGTCACCGGCCACCCTCTATATTACCGCATATCCGCCTGTTCGGCAAGGGTGGAACAGAGGGTGGAACAGAGGGACGTTTTTTTCGTTCCACCTTTCGGACGGTACCGAGGGACAGGGAACGGAGGGACGGCCTTTTTCGTTCCACCCCGTGGGGTTGTGCACGGAAACCGCTCCCCGCCCGGGCTTACGGCATCTTCGCGACGCTGAAGTCGTCCAGCGTGCCCCATCCGCCTGCGCCGCAGGAGATCTTCACGCCAACGGTCAGCTCTCCCCCGCTGACGGGAATCTCCCGGAGAACGGGATGCTTCCAGTCCGCCCAGGACGTATTCATGAAGGATTCCTCGTAATAGGTTCCGTCCGCGATCACGAACAGCGTCAGGGACGCGTTTTTCATATCCCCGCCCTGGGACCAGACGGAAACCTCGTATTTCCCGAGAGGCAGGCCCGTCAGCGTCTGCTGAATCTGAAAATCCATATCCTTTTCGGACCAGTAGTGGAAGGCGACGGTTCCCGAATGCGCGTCGTTGACAAAATCCTGATAGTCGAAGGGGATGTCGTCCGTATGGGAAACGGCCTCCCACATGGATGTATCCGCCTCCTCGAAGCCGGGATTGCGCACCAGGTTTTCCCCGGCGGCTTCCGGCAGAGAAGCCGGGGATCCATCCGGCGCTGCCGCCAGATTTGCGGGAGCCTTCACTTCGACGGTTCCGGCCAACTGACGGAACAGATCCAGCACGGGCAGCGGATGCCCCGAGAAATCAAACATGGCCTGATTATCCCAGGCGCAGCCGCCGTAATCCTCGCCCACATGCTCCGGATCATAGCTGTTGGCAAACCGGGTGGCCCACCCGCTGCCGCAGGTCTCCCAGAGGGAGAGGTTCTTCTCCCGGTCGGGGCTGACCGGCGTCCAGATTCCACCCCACCAGAACAGGCCCCGAGCGCCCTCCTCCGCCGCGGTCCGGATAATTGCCCGCATGGCCTCTGCCTGACCCTCCGGGGAAACGGGATACATCCCCGGATCATAGCCGATGACGTTGCCGCTGCCGTCCCCGTCCTCCAGAGTAAAGGGCCAGCTGGTTTCGGCGATGAATACCCTTTTGCCGAAATCCCCGTGAATCCGGCGGATGATATACTGCAGGTCGTCCAGGGTTCCGTGCCAGAAGGGATAATAGGACAGGGCGACTTCATCGAATTCGGCGCCCCGGGCAATGAGGGTGCGGAGGATGCCCAGGAGGCCGTCCGCGTTCTGCAGATCCGTGAGGTGAATGCTCACGCGGATCTCCCGCCCGTAGGCTGCCTCGGTTTCCCGGACGGCAGCGCAGCCCGCCCGCATCAGCCGGGCCATCGAGGCCAGGTCATACTCGCCCGCCATACCGTTGGTGGTTTCGTTGCCGATCTGAACCATGTCCACATCCCCGCCCGCGTCCAGGATCCGGGCAAGGGATTCCCGGGTATAGGCGGCGATGGCTTCTTCCTTTTCCGCCAGATCCATGCCGGCCCAGGCCTTCGGCGCGATCTGCCGGGAAGGATCCGCCCAGAAATCGGAATAGTGGAAATCGATCAGGGTTTTCATTCCCAGGGCGGACGCCCGGGCGCTGAGGGCCGCCGCCGCATCCGCGTCGATGTTTCCGCCGCCGTATCCGTTCCCCTCCGCGTCGAAGGGATCGTTCCAGACCCGGAGCCGGATATGGTCGATGCCGTGATCCGCCAGGATCTTCAGCGCATCGGCGGGCGCGCCGGATTCGTCGTAATACAGAACGCCGCTTTTCTCCTGGGCGATCAGCTCGGATACATCCACGCCCAGGATGAAGCTTTCGGAGGTCTCCCCGCCCAGTGCGGAAACCGGCGAAAGCCCTGCCGACAGGGTCAGGGCCAGAAGGAGGGCCAGAAGCTTTCCGGATCTGTGAAACGGCTTTTTCATCGAAATCTTCCCCTTTCTGAAGGCTCATCCCTCAGCGCAGAATCTGATAGAGCACGTAGGCGCCGGGCATGGCGGTGAGGTCAAACACGGCCTCTCCGTCCCGGGTGACATAGGTCGGCTCCACCGGTCCCTCGGTCATGCGCCGGGGAGAAATCCCGGGCCTGGGCTGAAGCGCCTTCGCGCCCCTGACATGCACGCGGATCCGCTCCCGCATGGCGCCTTCCATCACATAGGGATAGAGAATGAAGGTATCGTTGTCGTACAGGAAGAGGCTGATCCGGGCGGGGCCTTCCAGCCAGATGCCGTCCACCGCCAGCTCCTGGCGGATGCGGCTGAGCACCGGCGCGGGCATCCGGTAGATATCCGGCATCGCGTCCGGAACGGCCAGGCTGTAGACCCTGCCGTCCGCGTAGGGATCCCGCAGCAGGATGCCGCAGCTTTCCTCGCCGTGGGAGGCCTTCACCAGCGCCCAGGTGCCGTTGTTCCGGAACTCCAGCACCGGCAGGGTGATCGGCTGATCCCCCTTCGGAAAGGTGCATACGTTCTCCCGCTCCTCAACCCGGTAGGTCTGGGCGGAAAGGGTCCGTCCGTTCAGCCGGATGGAGGTGAAGTTTTCCATTCCCCGGTCCCGGACGGCATCCAGGAACCCGGAGGTGACAACCGCGTCCCCGCCGGTCTTCCGGAGCCAGGCGTCCAGCTTCTCCAGCACCTCGGGATCGCAGGCGGAGGAACGGGTGAGCAGCAGCTGCTTTCCGCCCTCGGGGAAGTAGGGCGTGCAGACCACGGGCAGGCCGGCCATGCCCAGGAAGTCCTGCACATTGTCCTCGCCCTGGCAGTTGTCCGGCAGATAGCACGGAATGCCCACCGGCTTTCCCGCGTAATCCATCATGGCGTCCAGCCGGTCCAGATGGAATCCCAGCGCGGGCGTGAAGGGGTTGTTCACCATCGCCTGGAAGCAGAACATCATCAGCTCCCCGGGCCGGGAGAAGGCCGTCAGGTAAGCCTGCTCCAGATAATGCTCGGTCACCTGCATGTCGAAGGGATCAAACCATCCGCCGCCGTTGTGCCCGGGCCACATGGATTCGAAATAGGTCATCAGGGAGAAGCTCAGATACCGGGGCAGGTGCTGATCCGTGATCACCGGATCCCGGGTCTCGGTGCCGGTATACAGGCCGTCAAACAGCTTCCGCTGCTCCTTCGGATTGTATCCGGTCTCCTGATAGCTCTCCGCCCAGTTCGGATACTTGATGATGATGCGGCATTTCGGGTTCGCCGCCTTCGCCGGGCCGATGATGTCCTCCTCGCTGACCCTGCGCAGCAGGTCCAGCCGGTAGTCCTTCCAGCCCGCGCGGATCCCGTGG
>CAMVDI010000032.1 GCA_947166205.1 uncultured Clostridia bacterium | reverse complement strand
CCACAGGGGGCAGAATTCCCTGATATCGCTCATTTTGTCAGCGTCTCCGTCTTTTTCTCCTGATTCCGCTCCGCGGGAAAGGTGCTTCTCCGGAGGGCCTCCGGTCACGGCGCGATCAGGTTCTCGAGGGTTCCGAACAGGATCTCCGGCTCCACGGGCTTGGACAGGTGCGCGTTCAGGCCGGCCTGCATGCTGCGCTGCACGTCCTCGTCAAAGGCGTTGGCGGTCAGCGCGACGATGGGAATCGTCTTCGCGTCGGGGCGGTCCATCTCCCGGATGGCCCGGGTGGCCTCCAGGCCGTCCATCTCCGGCATGCGCATATCCATCAGGATCGCGTCGTAGTATCCCGGCTCCCGGGCGGAGAACATCTCCACCGCGATCCGGCCGTTCTCCGCGTGATCCGCCTTCATCTCCCGCATCGAGAGCATCATCAGCATGATCTCCGCGTTCACCTCCACGTCCTCCGCCAGCAGCACGCGGCGGCCCTTCAGGTCCGCGGTCCTGCTCATGATCCCGGCGTGCTTGCTGCGGAAGGCCTCCCGGAACTTCTCCATGACCGCGTCGGCCAGCAGCGGCTTCGTGACGAAGGTGTCGACGCCGGCGCTCCTGGCCTCCTGCTCAACCTCCTCCCAGTTGTAGGAGGTCAGGATAATGATGGGCGTATCCTCCCCGACAATGGCGCGGATCCGGCGGGTCGTTTCCACCCCGTCCATCTCCGGCATCTTCCAGTCCACCAGGATCAGGTTGTAATCCTCCCGGCGGGCGTGGCGCATCCGGACCATTTCGACCGCTTCCTGACCGTTCATGACCGTTTCGCAGCTGACGCCCACCTGGCTCAGGATCACCTGGGCGTGCTCGCAGGCGATGCGGTCGTCGTCGATCACCAGCACGTTCATCTCGTTCGGGCGGATTTCAAAATCCTCCCCGTCCCCCGTCCCCCGGTCCGACTGCATCAGGGTCAGGGTCACCTGGAAGGCCGTTCCCTTTCCCTTCTCGCTTTCCACCTCGATATGCCCGTTCATGAGCTCCACGATGCTTTTGGTAATGGACATGCCCAGCCCGGTGCTCCCGTAACGGCTGGTGCTGGAGGAATCCTCCTGGGTGAAGGTGTCAAACAGCTTCGGAAGGAATTCCGGGCTCATGCCGATGCCGGTGTCGCGGATGGTGAAGCGCAGGGAGGCCTTGCGGTCCATCCGGGCCACGTCCTCGACGATGAAGGAAACCGTTCCGCCCTCGGGCGTGAACTTGACCGCGTTGCCCAGGATGTTGATCATCACCTGGCGCAGCTTCATGTCGTCGCCGATATAGTATTCGTCGATCTGGCCCACGGTCCGGAACTCGTAGTTCAGCTTCTTCTCCCGGCACTGGCCGCCGATGATGGTATTCACCTGCTCCAGGCTCTTCCGGAAGGAGAATTCCTCGTTCTTGATGATCAGGCGGCCGGACTCGATCCGGCTCATGTCCAGAATATCGTTGATAAGGCCCAGCAGATGATGGGCGGAGGATCTGATCTTCTCCAGGTAGTCCCGGGTCTGGGGGGAGATCTCCGGGTCGTTCAGCGCGATGCTGTCCAGGCCGATGATGGCGTTCATGGGAGTCCGGATCTCATGGCTCATGCTGGACAGGAAGGCGGTCTTTGCCCTGTTGGCCGCCTCCGCCGCGGACAGCGCGTCCTGCAGCGCCTGGCGCTGGGCCATATTCTTCCGGGTTTCCGCGTCCACATCCACGAAGCAGGCGCCCACCGCGTGAATCAGGTGATCCGTCCGGTCCTCCGGATGCCGGACGCCCGCGAAGCGGACCTCCTCCCAGGAGTCCCGGCCGTGCCGGCGCACCATGTACCGGTGCGCGATCACCCGCTGCTCCTTCAGCCGCGCCCTCAGGCTGCCGGGCTGAACGAAGGCGAGGAATTCATCCCGGTATTCCTCCGGGATATACCTTTCGGCGTAGGCCGTCATGGCGGCCAGATACCTGAACCGTTCCCCCGCCCGGAAGCCGTCCTCCAGATCCTCGTGGGCCTGGTAGCAGACCCCGTCGTCCCGGTCCAGATCCAGGTAATAGACGCTCCAGTAGTCCGAGGCCAGGGCCGTAATCATCCGGTCCTGCTCCTCGTGCTGCTTTTTCTGGCTCAGCAGTTCCTCCTGCAGGGCGAGCTGGCGGGACATCTCCTCCTGCTTGACCCGGTTCTCCGCGTCGGCAGTTTCCAGCCGGGCGTTCTTCCGGGTCTGCCGGATGATGAGGAGGAGCAGCGCCAGCAGGACGATCACGATCAGCGCGGACTGCAGGATGCTCCGGCGGATGATCCCGGAGGAGACCACGCCGATCTTCTCGGTAATCACCGTCTCCCGGATCAGGTAGGTCAGCAGCCAGTCGGTCCCCTCCACGGGCACATAGCTCAGCGTTTCCCGGATGCCGTTGTAGGTGAAGCTGGTTTCCCCGCGGACGCCCCGGCTGAAATCGTCCGCCACCCTCTCGAAGGAATAGCCCGGCTCAAATTGGGCGTTCCGCAGCGCCTCCAGCAGATTGTCCTCCACCGCAAGGCCGCCCAGCACGGTGTTGCTCAGGGCCACGCCGCCGCTGGTATAGATGTTGCAGAAAGTGGCGCCGTCCTCCGGCGTGTCCATGGACACGCCGGAAAGCATCTCCTTCATGTCAATCTCCATGAAGCAGACCACCAGGGTCTGATCCTGAAAGGGGATCTCCACGGGAACGGCAATGACCACCTTCTTGTCCGCGGACTCCAGATTCCTGACGGAGATCTCCGGCCCGGACAGGCTCCGGTAGTCGAAGCTGTATTCCCCGATATCCGTCTGGGGGCCCAGGGAGGTATAGATCAGCCCGTTCCTGTCCACAAAGCCGAATCTGTCCAGCACGAAGAGGCGCTTCATCTTCGCCTGATAGGCCTGGAGGTGCTCCAGGTCGCTCAGATCGCTCTCCTCCATCAGCTCCAGAGCCGTGCTGATCTGCTGGATATTCCTGTTCAGGTTTCCGGCCACGACCTGCTCCCGGCGGCCGGCAAGCTCGTCCAGATACAGCAGGCTCACGGAGCGGACCGCGGATTCCGTATCCCTCCTCGCGCTGTTTCCCATCACCAGCGTCCCGAACACAAAGATCGCCAGCAGCGCCAGCGCGCCGGTCAGCGATATCAGCGTTGTGGCCCTGTTTCTGAATTTCATTCTCCATACCGCCTTTTCATTCTGTTTCCCGGAGCGTATCCGCGGGAATCCGCTTGTTTTCCTGGCAGCTTTACCGGATATTATATTCCTGTGCGCCTTGTTTATCAAGGCGTAAAGAAAAACAGCCCCCCGCCCTCCGCGGGGCGGCAAAACCGTTCGACAGTCTCCGCCTTTTGTGATATGATCGTGCCTGCGGGGAGCAGCGCCCGGGGATGGAGGCGCTTCCGGGGAAAGGGGTCGAAGCATGGATATTCACAAGCCCATCGGGGAAGGAAAACGCCGGGCAGGCCCCTGGCGCCAGGTTCTGGTCGATTACGCGGTACTGGTCGCCATGGCGCTGCTGATGGCGCTGAACTATGAGATTTTCATTCTGCCCAACGCCTTCGCGCCCTCCGGGCTGAACGGTCTGGCCACCATGATCCAGTACCTGTTCCACTTCAGCGTCGGCTATTTCTCCCTGTTGATGAACATTCCCCTGGCCATTTACTGCGTCCTTTTTGTCAACCGGCGCTTCGCCGTCCGGACCATGGTCACCACGCTGGTCTTCTCCGCCGCGCTGCTGATCATGCAGAACATCCCGGAGATGGACCGGTTTATCTACCACACGGAGGACGGCCGCTCCACGCTGCTGGCTCCCGTGGTTTCCGGCGCCGTGAACGGATACATCTACGGGATGACCATCCGCCACGGCGGCTCCACCGGCGGAACGGATTTCATCGGCGAATTCGTCCATCACTATCAGCCCAGCTATTCGATGACCCACGTGGTCTTCTCCGTCAACGCGGTCATCGCCTGCCTGTCCTATTTTGTCTACAATTATCAGATCGAGCCCGTAGCCCTGTGCATTATCTACGCCCTGCTGACCACCCTGGTCTCGGACCGGTGCATCCAGTCCGGCAAGCGCGCCTGGAAGGTGGAGATGATCACCGGCCATCCCGAGGAAGTGACCCAGGCCGTGATTGGGGAGCTGAAGCATTCCACCACCATTCTCCGGGCCGAAGGCGGATACTCCCATCAGGGAAAAACCATGCTGATCTGCGTGATCAACTATCACCAGATCGCCCGGATGGAGGAGATTCTGAGCCGCTTCCCGGATACCTTCGCGGTGGTCTCCGCGGCAAATGAGACCCTGGGGAACTTCCGGAATGTCAGCCGCCTGCAGAAGAAGGGATCCGCCCTGCCGCGGGGATCCCGGGGCAGATCGGAGGAATCATGAACGATCAGTATTATACCCGGGAGCCGGAAAGCGAATCCCGGCCGGCGGAATGCGCCTTTGCCTACCGGGGGCACGACCTGCGCTTCACCACCGATGCCGGCATCTTCTCCCGGGGGGAGCTGGATACCGGCACCCGTCTGCTGCTGGAGGCCCTGCCGGAGCGTCTGGGCGGAAACATCCTGGACCTGGGCTGCGGCTGGGGTCCCATCGGCATCAGCGTCAAGGCCAACTGGCCCGGCGCGGAGGTCTGGATGGCGGATGTGAACCTGCGCGCCCTGGCCTGGAGCGAAAAAAACGCGGAGCGGAACGGGGTCCGGGTCGCCTGCGTGGAAAGCGACGGGTTTTCCGCCCTGGGGGATCTGACCTTTGACGCGGTGATCACCAATCCCCCCATCCGGGCGGGAAAGCAGGTGATTTACCGCATGTTTGAGGAGGCCTTCAGTCATCTGCGCCCGGGAGGAAGCCTGTATCTGGTCATCCGGAAGCAGCAGGGCGCGGAAAGCTGCCTCCGGTTTCTGGAATCACGCTTCGGCTCCGTGAAAAAGCTGAACCGCTCGGGCGGCTTCTGGGTTCTGGAGGCGCAAAAAGAGGGTCCGTCAGTTTCCTGACGGACCCTCCGCGTATCTCCGGCGAATGGCCGATCTTATTCCAGCGCCTTGAGCTCGGCGGAAATGGTGTCGTCATCCAGCTCCAGGATCATGATCCGGATCGCCTTGCGGACGGGGGCGCCGCAGCTGGCGGCGTCGATGTACATATCCATTTCCATGCTGATGGTGGAATCGGACTCGTCATAGGTGAACTTGGACCACTTGTAGCCGCAGTTCAGCTTGTTCACCGTGTTCAGCACGTAGTTCTTTCCGGCGGTGGGCTTCACCACGTCCCAGATCCGGAGGGAGACCTTTTCTCCGTCCTCGCTGAAGTAGAGGTGAACCGTCGCGGAATCAAAGTTGTCCAGGCTGTAGCTCACGTCGACGCGCTCGTCCCCGTCGGAATCCACATCCTTCAGGGTGTACTTGATCCCTTCCTGATCCAGATAGGCCAGAGCCGCCCTCGTGGACGCGTAAACCGCCTCAGCGGCCTTCGCGGGATGGATCGCGGCCGTACCGGCCAGGAGCAGAACCGCCAGAACCAACGCAAGAATACCTCTCATTTTACGCATAAACAGACACCAATCCTTTCTTTCCTTTTTTCCATACCAGGCTGAAAGCCGTTGACTCATTATATATGGACTTCTTTTTCCGTGTCAAGCGTTTTTTTAACCCTCCGGCGGCTTTCCGCGCCCGGGGCGGGCCGGGTTTTTCCGTGTATTTACTGCATTTATACCGGGCCGGACTTGTTTTTTCATTCCGAGTGCTTTATAATTTTCCCCATGGAGGTCCGCGGAGAGCGTCCGCGGCAAAGGATCACGTTTTCGCCGAGGAGGAAGCGGAATGGATTACGTTTTTATGATGGACAGCGACAGCGATCTGCCCTATGAGCTGAAAGCGAAGTACGATATTCCCGTTGTCTACATGCCCTACGCCATGGAAGGAAAGGAATACTTTGACGATCTGGGCCAGACGCTGGACCACAAAAGCTATTTTGACCGGATGCGGAACGGCGCGGTCCCGGTGACCTCCGCGCTGAACGAGCCCACCTATCTGGATTATTTCGAGCCGATCCTGCGGGAAAAGGATCTCCTTTTCGTCGCCTTCTCCAGCAAGCTGAGCAGCACCATCCAGTGCGTCTATTCCGCCCGGGAGAAGCTTTTGAAGAAGTATCCGGACCGGAAGTTCATCGTTGTGGATACCCTTTCCATCTCAACGCCCCTGACGCTGCTGGCCCTGAAGGCGCACGAGAAGTACCGCGCCGGCGCCCCCATCGAGGAGGTCGCCGCCTGGCTGGAGGCGAACAAGCTCCGGGCCCAGGGCTGGTTCACGGTGGATGATCTGAAATACCTCAAGCGCGGCGGGCGCATCTCGCCCACGGCCGCGGCCTTCGGCTCCATGCTGGACATCAAGCCCATCATCACCGAGGCGCGGGACGGGTCCCTCCAGAGCGTGGACAAGGTCCGCGGACGCAGGAAGGCCATGAACGCGCTGGTGGACAAGCTGGCGGAATATGAGCCGGATCCGGCGGAGAGCCCTGTCATCGTGCTGCACGCGGACGTCCCCGCCGACGCGGAGGAGCTGAAGGCCCTGGCGCTGAAGCGGATTCCCGGTCTGGATATCCGGATTTATCCCATCGGCCCGGTGATCGGCGCCCACTGCGGCCCCGGCACCCTGGCCATCACCTTCCTGGGGAAGGAAAGAACCGTCTGATCCTGTCATGCGGCTTTCTGCCGTCCTTCCGGGCCGTGTCCCTGAGATAAGCGGAGTTCCGGCTCCGCTTTCTTCATGGTCCGGAACGGGTTCCGGCCGGAAGGAAGAAGACTGTTCTCCTTGAACGAGACGCAAATGGGATGCGGGAACGAAAGAAAAGGATACTGAGAAGGAGGATCGGATGATGGAAACGCTGCAGGTTATCTCAGATCGCAGATCACACAGGGCGTACAGGGCCGACCAGATCCCGGAAGAGATTCTGGACCGGATTCTGAACGCGGCGCTGGAATCGCCCAGCGCCAGAAATCTCCAGCCCTGGCATTTCACCGTTTGCCAGGATGCAGCCCTGATTCAGGAGGTTCATGACGCGGCGGCGCTGGCCACGGGCAAAGGCGGCAGTCCCCGTTTCGCGGATCCGGGCTTTCAGATGTTCTATCACGCGCCGACCGTCATATTCATCTTCGGGGACAGGGACAATCCCTGGGCGCCGGTGGATTGCGGAATCGCCGTGGAGAACATCTCCCTGGCCGCCGGGAGCCTTGGTATCGGCAGCGTGATTCTTGGCCTGCCCAAACCGGCCTTTTTCGGAGAAAAGGCGGAAGAACTGAAGCGGAAGCTCCATTGCCCGGAAGGATACGATTTTGTGATCGCTGTTTCGCTCGGTTACGCCGCGGACACCAAGGACGCGCATGAAAAGCGTCCGGAGAAGATCAGCAGACTGTGACATCCGGCAGCGCGGAATCCCACCGGCTGAACCTGACGCCGCGCCGGCCTCACGGATCTGTTTCATGGGCATCGAACCGGGACCCGATGAAGCGAGGGCTTTTCCGAAAAACGGAAAAGCCCTGTTTTTATGCGCTCCGCAGGGGCGATTGAGGGGTTTCCCCAATAGACGGGACGCGGCTCCGCGCGTTGAATCGCTTCATCGGGTCCCGCTGCCCATGCCGATGTGGACTGTCCATCCGCGGGAAAATTCCTGTCGCCCGGTCATGGGCACCCGTCCCGGACGGAAGGGCCGTTACAGACTGTAATGGCTGCGGAGATACCCGTCCAGGTTTCCGTATTCGCTGACCGTGATCTCCTCCGTTTCCAGCATCTTCATAGCCGCCAGCAGGATGCAGATCCCGTGAACCACGATGTCCGCCCGGCTGGGCTGCAGTCCCTCCAGCTTCAGCCGCTCCTCCGGGGTCATGCCCGCCAGCTTTTCCCCGATCTCCCGGATCCGCGCCCGGGGCAGCCGGGTCCCCTGGGTATACGTCCGGTCCGTCCACGGCACGCCGCGCACCAGCGCCGCCAGCGCCGTAAACGTCCCGCCCGTTCCGATCCATCTCTCCGGGGGTTCCCCCCGGGTCGTCTCCCACTTCTCCCGCAGGATGTCCTCCGCCGCCGCCTCGGCGACGGCCATATCCTCCTTCCGCAGGATCTCGATCATCCTGAAAAGCCGCACCGCCCCAACCTGACAGGAAACAGCCCGTCCGATGCCCCGGCTGTCCCCGGTGACGATCTCCGTGCTTCCGCCCCCGATATCGATGACGCCGCAGGTCTGTCCTTCCGGCACGCCGTCCGCAGCGCCCAGAAAGCTCAGCACCGCCTCTTCCTCGCCGGTCACGATCTCCGGCTCCGCGCCCGTCCGCTCCCGGACCTTCTCCAGAAAAGCCTCCCCGTTCCGGGCATCCCGGCTGGCGCTGGTGGCGAAGATATGCACCGCTTCCGCGCCCGCCTTCCGGGCGGATTCCGCCATTCTCCCGGCGGCCGCCGCCGTCTTCTCCATGCTTTCCCCGCTCAGCATCCGTCGCTCATCCAGCCCGGCAAACAGCCGTGTGCCTTCCCGATCCCGCATCAGCCGGCGGAATCCCTCCGTCCCGACTTCCGCCATCAGCATCCGCACCGAGTTGGATCCGATCCCGATCACTGCCACTTTCCGCATGAGAGCCTCCTGCCTGTTTCCGTCCCTGCAGCGTCCGTCCTCCGTCGTTTTCCCGGATCAGTCCGTCGTTTCCTCCATCAGGATCTTCAGCTCCTCCTCCGTATAGGCGTACAGCGCTTCCGGATTCGAGAACCGGAACCGCAGGTCGTTCCGGTTCATGAAAGCGTAGTTCGTCATGGCGCTGGCGACCACGTATTCCTCCGTCTCCACCTGGCTGAGCTCCGCCTCCATGGCCGTGTTTCCCGACTCCAGCTGCGTCAGCGTCCCCTGCAGCGCGGAGACCTCCTGCTTTTTCTCCTCCAGCCGGGAGGCGCCGATTCCGTACAGAATCAGGAATATCGCCACCATACCCCCGGCGATCCACGCCATCGTCCGGTAGTTCATGGTCTTTTTCATGCCCGCTCTCCTTTCTTTCTCAGAACATGCTGATCTGGCTGGTTTCGCTCAGCCCTTCCAGGGCCCCGTTGGCCCGCAGGGTCTCGATGGTGCCCGCGCCGACCCTGCTTCTCTGGCGCAGGTCCTCCACGGACAGAAACGCTCCCTGTTCCCGTGCCTGGACGATGCCCGCCGCGGCGCTCTCCCCCAGGCCGCTGAGGCTGGTGAACGGGCACCGGATGTTTCCGTCCTCGATCTTGAAGCGGCTCACCTCGCTCCGGTACAGGTCCACCGGCAGGAACCGGATCCCCCGGGAGTTCATTTCCAGCACCAGCTCCAGGCAGGTGGCAATATCCTTTTCCCTGGCCCCGGGCTTCTCCATGTTCCGGATTTCCCGGATCCTTTCCCGGCATGTGTCCGGGCTCAGGATCATCGTTCCCGCGTCAAAGCCGTCCCCCCGCACGGTGAAGTACGCGCAGTAATAGGCCAGCGGCTCGTGCAGCTTGAACCACGCCACCCGCAGGCTCATGGTCACATAGGCCACCGCGTGCCCCTTGGGGAACATGTACTTGATCTTTTTGCAGCTGTCCATGAACCATTCCGGCACCCCGGCCTCGATCATGGCCTGCTCCATCTCCGGCTTCAGCCCCTTGCCCTTCCGGACGCTTTCCATGGTGGTGAAGGCCGTCTTCGGCCTGACCCCCTTGTCCATGAGATAGTTCATGATGTCGTCCCGGCAGCATACGCATTCGCTCAGCGTGGCGATGCCCGCGTTGATAATATCCTTGGCATTCCCCAGCCACACGTCCGTCCCGTGGCTCAGGCCCGAGATCCGCAGCAGCTCCTCCATCGTGCTCGGCCTGGTATCCTGCAGCATGCCCCGGACGAATTCGGTGCCGAACTCCGGAACGCCGTAGGTTCCCGTGTTGCAGAGAATCTCCTCCTGGGTGACACCCATGGCCGCCGGGGAGGTGAACAGGCTCCGGACCCCCGGATCGTCCAGCGGCACCTCCTTAAAATTCACCCCCGTGATCTTCTCCAGTTCATGCATCATGGTGGGATCATCGTGTCCCAGACAGTCCAGCTTCACCAGGATGTCGTGCATGGAGTTGAAGTCGAAGTGGGTGGTCGTGAAATCGCTCTCCAGATCGTCCGCCGGGTGCTGCACCGCCGTAAACTCGCAGATATCGTACTCCCGGGGCACCACGACCATTCCGCCCGGATGCTGCCCCGTGGTGCGCTTGACTCCGGTGCAGGCTTCGGCCAGCCGCGTTTTTTCGGCGTTCCCCGCCTGGATTCCCCTCTCCTCCAGATAATGGGTCGCGTATCCGTAGGCCGTCTTTTCCGCCAGTCCGGAGATGGTTCCCGCCCGGAAAACATGATCCCGCCCGAACAGCTCCTCCACATAGTGGTGGGCCCGGTTCTGATACTCTCCGGAGAAGTTCAGGTCAATATCCGGCACCTTGTCCCCCTCGAACCCCAGAAACACCTCGAAGGGAATGTCGAATCCGTCCTTGACCATCTGCTGCCCGCATTCCGGACAGTTCCGGTCCGGCAGGTCCACCCCCACGTGATATCTGCTTTTGTCCACGTCAAAGTATCCCTTCCGGCACCGGGGGCATCTGTAGTGGGGCGGCAGGGCATTCACCTCGGTGATGCCGCACATCCGCGCCACCAGGCTGGAGCCGACGGAGCCCCGGGATCCCACCAGATACCCGTCCTCCAGGGACCTGGAAACCAGCCGCTCCGCGATGTTGTACAGGGTGCAGTATCCGTATCCGACGATGGATTTCAGCTCTTTCTTCAGCCGGGCCTCGACGATCTCCGGCAGGGGATTTCCGTACATCTCCTCCGCCGTGTCCCAGGTCATCCGCTGAATATTGTCCTCCGCGTCCGGCCAGAAGGGCTGGAACGTATCCTCTCCCCGGGGATGCTTCGGGAAAAGGCTGATTTCCCCCACCATGTCCGCAATCTTCCGGGGGTTCTCAATCACCACTTCCCGGGCCTTTTCCTCCCCCAGATACGCGAACTCCCGCAGCATCTCATCCGTGGTTTTGAAATACAGCGGCGGCTGCTGATCCGCGTCGTCATAGTCCATGCCCGCCTGGATCACCGCGCGGCCCACCGCGTCCTTCGGATCCATAAAATGGACGTCCCCCGTGGCCACCACGGGCTTGCCCAGCTCCTCGCCCAGCCGGACGATGACCCGGTTCAGATTCCGCAGATCCTCTTCCGTTTTGACATAATCCTCCCGGATCAGAAAGGCGTTGTTTCCGATGGGCTGGATCTCCAGATAGTCGTAGAAGGACGCAATCTCCTTCAGCCGGTCCATCTCCTCCCCGGCCAGCACCGCGCGGAACAGTTCCCCCGCCTCGCAGGCGCTGCCCAGGATCAGGCCTTCCCGGTATTTCTGAATGACCTCCCGGGGCATATGGGGCTGCCGCCGGAAGTATTCCAGATGGCTGATGGTCACCAGCCGGTTCAAGTTCACCAGCCCCTGCCGGCTCTTCGCCAGCAGGATGATATGCCAGCTGCTCCCGATGGCGCCGCCCCGCAGCCCCCGGTTCAGATCCACGTAGGTCCGGATCTCCGGATGCAGCTCCGCCACATCCCCGAACATCCGCGCCAGGCAATGGGCCGTCGCCGCGGCGTCGTGCACCGCCCGGTGGGCGTTTTTCAGGCTGACCCCCAGATGCTTGCAGAGGGTTTTCAGCTTGAAGGATTTCATCTCCGGATAGAGCTTCCGCGCCATCGTCAGCGTGTCCAGCACCGGTCGGTCAAATTTCCCGCCGATCCGTTTCAGCTCCGCCCGCAGCAGCGCGGCGTCAAAAGCGCTGTTGTGGGCGGCAATGGGGCAGTTCCCGATGAAGCGGAGCAGCCGGGGCAGCGCCTCCTCCGCCCGGGGCTTCCCGCTGAGCATGCTGTCGGTGATCCCCGTGACCTCCGTGATCTTCGGCTTCAGCATCTCTCCCGGGTCCACCAGCTCCTCAAAGGTATCGACAATGGTTCCTTTTTCCAGCCGGACAGCGCCGATCTCGATGATCCGGGCGCTGGCCGTGCTCAGCCCGGTGCTTTCAAAGTCCAGCACGACGATGGGCCCGTCGTACGGGTCCTCCGACGCCCGCTCCACGATCTCCCGCTCGTCGGTCAGGTATCCCTCGCATCCAGGGATCAGCTTGATCTTTCCCTTTGCCGCCCGGAAGGCCGCCGGAAAGCTCTGCAGCACGCCGTGATCCGTGATCGCCACGGCGGGATGCCCCCATTTCACGGCCCGGGCGATCAGGTCCTCCGCCGGCGTCAGCGCGTCCATGGTGGACATGTTGGTGTGCATGTGCAGCTCGACCCGCTTCTCCTCCGCGGTATCCTGCCGCTCCTCCCGCTCCATTTCGACGATGTCCCGGGCCATGATCGCCAGCTCCCGGGAATAGGAATCGTACTGGCATTCTCCCCGCACCCGGACGTTCATGCCCTTCTGAATCCGCTCCGCCTTCTCCCATACCGCCCGGCGTTCCTCGTCGGTGATGGGCGTCTGGCTCTCCGCCCCGGCCCCGCGGCCCCGCCGGGCCCGGTACCGCATGAACACCTTGCAGACCACGGAGGATGTGTAATCCGTCACGGCAAAGGTCACCAGCAGGGTCTCCCCGCCCTTCAGTTCCTTCGTCTCCGTGAGGAAAACATCCCCCTGAATCACCGTCAGCCCGCTCTCCGCCGTCAGCTGCCGGATCTCCGTGGGCCGCTCCGCGATGCTCCGGCCCAGGATCGTCCCCCTGGCGGCCCGCTCCGCGGCTCCGGCTTCCGGGAGTCCCTTCCGGCCTTCCGCGGCGCTTCCGTCCTTCCCCGGCGCCACGGTCCCGGCGCGCTTTTCCTTTCCCGCCGCCGGCGCCCGCTTCGCCGTCCCGGCTGCGCGCTCCTGAGATCGGAAGAGAGTCGTGTAGG
>CAMVDI010000031.1 GCA_947166205.1 uncultured Clostridia bacterium | reverse complement strand
CCAGCAGTCCCAGTTCGATGGTACCTAAGGGCATCTCCGGCATCAGGCTGATCCCGATCCGGGAAATGATCGGCTGAATGATCATGAAGCAGAGGCCGAAGAGCAGCAGCCCCCGGACGATGGAAACGGCCCATTTCCGGACCTGGTTCTTCAGATGCTGCCTCCTGTTGTCCCTGATCCGGGCTTTATCGTCAGTTTTCACTGCTTCTCACCCCCCAGGAAATGATACCGGCGCTGATTCCGATGAAGGCCACAGCCACCAGGAAATAGATCCAGCTCTGGGCGGACGCCTGTCCGTACTGAGAGTTCAGCTGCATGGTGTTGATATGCTCCATGACGCTGTTGCTGCTCTTCATGAAGAAGTCGATGATCGTATAGATGGTGTTCACCAGCAGCAGCGGGCTCATGATCGGGAAGGTGATCTTCCAGAACGCCTCCCAGGCCGTGCATCCCTCCACGTCCGCCGCCTCGTACAGCGAGGGGGAGATGGCCGCGAGACCGGTCAGGAAAACGATGATCTGAATACCGCTGGCCATGACGATATCGTAGATGGAGTCGATCATGTCAAACACGATCTGGAACGCGCCGCCGCCCACGCCGGTCACGGAGAGCAGGCTCTGCAGCGATTCGGAAAGGTTGACGCCGGAAGCGTTGGCCGCCTCCTCCGAGACCGCGGCCAGCATGTTGAAGCTCTGGCTGGTTTTCTCGATGCCCGCCAGCACGCCGGAGGAAAGGATCACCGGCAGGAAGAAGATAGCCCTCGCCAGGGTTCTTCCCTTGAATTTCTGATTCAGGATGACCGCCAGCACAAAGCTGAGCACCAGAGTGGCGATGGTGTTGATCACCATCTTTCCCGATTCCGCCAGCAGGTTCTGGGTGAAGCTGGCGTCATAGGAAAACGCGTATACGTAGTTGGCGAAATTGTTGGGTTTCAGGGAGTAGCCTTTTCCGGGCACGAGGGTCACGTCGCTCAGGGAAAAGATCAGCGACTGGACCAGGGGCACCGCCATGAACACGCAGAACCCGATGATGAACGGAAGGATAAACCGCACGCCGGTTCTGGCGTTCCTGGCCCGCATGGTATGGTAGCTCCCGGACCAGGGCATGAACGCCTCAAACCCGTCCTTCAGGGACCACCGATCCGGATTGTTCTTCCGGGCCATCACTTTCCCTCCTCTCTGACAACCAGGTAGTCGCGGGCAGGTACGCTGACCTCTCCCGTGCTGTCCTCGGTTCCGTAGTTCACGTAAACCCGGGTGCCGTCCTCAAATTCGGTGACCGTCAGGGTCTCGGAAAGCTGCCCGTGCCCGACGATCCGCTGGCTGTTCAGCCCGGCGGCTTCCCGCTGATAGCGCAGGATGATCTCCTTCGCTTCCTCCTCCCAGGAGCTGAAGCTGGCGCCGTACAGCCCGGTGTAATTGGTTTCCTGCGTCACGGAGGCGTTCTCCGCGATGAAGGAGAAGTTGAGTCCCGCGCCGTATTCGACGGACCGGAGAAGCTCCGTCTGATAATCCCCTTCCAGGTTCAGGGGCTTTCCCGTGTAGTCGACCATGCCGTGGATGGCGATCTGATAGAAGGGAATGTGCCGGTCCAGAATCATGTACCGGTTTCCGCTCAGATCCATGTCCGTGACGATGTCCGCGTAGGGCAGGGTGAAGTCGAAGCCGTTCTTGATCATGACCGCCTCCCCCGCCTCCCGGGCGTCCGCCAGGGTCCGGATGTTCATGGCCTTGACGGTCTCCCGGCTCCGGACGCAGTTGGGATCGTAGTCCGCGCTGAGCATGACGCCGATGTCCCGGAAGGTCACGCCCTGGGCGCCGGCATCCTTCAGCCAGGTGATCAGCCTGCCCGCGTTCTTCTGCGCGAAGTCCGGATGAACCAGATAGTAGCCTTCCCGCTCCGGATCCTCCGTATAGTAGATCGGGGAATAGGGAGGAATCTGGGCCACCTCCCGGGTGATGTGCCTGGCCGCGTCCCGGGAAGCCAGGAACCCGTCCGTCAGTCCGCTGTCATAGACAAAGGCCGTGATGCCGTCGAAGTAGAGCGGGACGCCGCTTTCCTTTGCCTCGGAGATCAGCTTTTTCATCCCGGCAGCGCCCCCCAGCTCGCCCAGCACGCTGACGCCGGTCAGGGCCTTCTGACGCACGCCGCCCTTCAGCCATCCGGTGTAGCGGGCGCTCAGGTTCCGGGCGCCGCCCTCCAGCAGCTTCCGCAGGATCTCTCCCCCCTGCGCGAAGGTGGTGGTGGCGAAGGTCTTCCGGACGGGAAGCCCGGCGATGACCATCTTCTTGTCGATGGCCCCGATCAGCTCCAGGGAGACGGGCACATCCTCCGAGGCCTTCCGGTCCTTCAGCTCAGGATGCCTTCCCCGCAGATAGTCCCCGTAGGAGGCCGCCAGCGGAACATAGTCTCCGCCGTCCGTGAAACGGTAGCGCTGGGTCAGCGTGTTTTCGGGGATCTCCCTTTCATACATCAGCTGCAGCTCCGCGGTCTTCGCGGACACGTTGTACTGGTCCACATGCAGAATCTGGGACTTCGCGTTCACGTAGTTGTAGCTGCTGCGGCCGGTTCCGGCGGTGACCCCGTTGATGTCCGCCTGGATGCTGACGAAGGCGGATCCGTTCTCAACGACGCACATGAAGCTCTGTTCCGGCCGGAGTATGCCGAAGACCGGGAAGGAGGCTTTGGATTCCGCGATGACCTCCGTCCGCTTGATGCCGTAGTCATAGCCGTACACATCGGCGTAATAGCCGGTGTAGGAGAATTTCCGGTTATTGAAGGCGATCAGGGATCCGCCGCCTTCCGGCACCAGCAGGTATCCCTCCTCATAGGTTCCGTCCTCCCCCGCGCCCACCGCGCCGAACATGGGCAGCACGGAGATGTAGCTCATGGAAGCGTTGGCGCTGTTGAAGCTGATTTCCCCATAGGGCACCTCCGCGATGAAGTCCTCCCCGTCCAACCGGTAATACACGGTTACGTTGAACAGCACGTCCACGCTCTTTTCCGCCGCTTCAAAGAGGGAGGTTTCCAGCGCCCGGTCCGCCGGGCCGTAGCTTTCCTCGTCCAGGATTTCCGGGATGGTATATACCCGGCTCTTTTCCGTCTCCTCCAGCTCGATGACGGTGAAGGGATCGCTTCCGATCTGGGGATAGGCGGCGGACAGCGTCTCCGCCAGGGCCGCCAGCTCCTCATCCCCGGCCTGCAGCTTTTCGATCATGCCGGGGGTCATCGTCCGGGAGGAGCGCCGCAGCAGGTATCCGCCCTTCTCCGCCAAAGCGGGATCCGCCGCCAGCAGGCGCTCCGCCTGATCCGCCAGCTCCCCGTCCCGCAGGGCGGCAAATTCCTCCGCCGTAACCTTCTCGTAGGTATAGGTGTAGGAGCTCCGGGTCAGGATGATGTCCAGCTTCTGGTCATCCTCGGTGTATCCGGTCTCCGCCAGCAGCCTGGCCAGGGCTTCCATGTTGTTGTTGTCCTTGGCCGTGGTGACGTATACATCCTGTCCGCTGATCTGCGGATAGGACGCAATCAGGGCGAGGGCCGCCTCCTTCTCGTCCTGTTTGGAGGAAGCCGCGTTTTTCAGCACGCTGTCCTGCTTCTGGGGCGAGAACTTTCCGGTGAATTTCTTTTTGGAGTTGCCGGAGGCCTTGACCAGATCTCCCAGTTCCTCGTACCGGGCCTTGGTCAGCGCCTCGGGAATCAGGTATTCCCGGGCGATGTCGCCCACCGCGTAGGTCACCGCCACGGTGGTGTCGTCCACAACCCTGATCTCATAGGCCGATCTGGAGATGGAATATGTATAGTTGTCATACATATTGTCGATGGCCTTTTTCGGCAGCCGGTAGTAGACGTTCAGCGTGGAGGCCAGCGCGCTCCGGTTTTCGCCGCTGGCCACGGTCTCCCCGGACTTTTCCGGGTCGGAGAAGGGATTGGACTTCCAGGTGTGGCCATAGGCATCCGTCAGGGTGAAATGGGTCGTCGCGGGATCCATCTCAAAATGCAGTTTTCCGTTGTCCAGCACGATCTGAGCCGGGTTTTCCTCCTCATACCGGACTACTCCGGCAGTGTACCGCGGTTCCGCTTCCGGACGTCCCCAGAGGAGGTACCCGAGATACAGAATGCCCCCGATCACCGCCGCCAGAAGAACCCAGGGCAGCGCCCGAAGCACGGGTGATTTCTTTTTCATGTCAGGCTGCTCCTCTCTCTTAATTCAGTCTGAAGCGGATCTCTTTGTACAGGGACGCGAAGAAGGCGTACGCGTCGCTGAGCAGGGAGAAAAACACCATGACCAGAAACAGAATAATCAGGCCGCCGATAACCGTCGCGACGATGGAGATCAGCGTTTTTCCGGGGCTGAAGTCGTGAATCTCCATCAGGGCCACGAAAACCAGGAACAGGCACCAGATTTCGGAGAAACCGATCAGCACGTTGTAGAACTCCGCCTCGTCATAGGCCAGGATATGGCTCAGCAGGATGCAGGGCAGCTGAATCAGCACATAGGGCGCCAGGGCATAGCACATGCCCATGTAGATGTCCCTGAACCGGCCCTTTCCGTCGAAAAGCGTTGTCAGCGCCCAGTTGGCGATGCACAGCACCAGGAAGGGCAGCAGCAGGGAGGCCATCCGCTGATAGATGTTGATGTACTGGACCGGCACCAGGATGAACTGGAAGTTGGTGTACATCAGCTTCATCACATAGGTGATCAGAAACAGGGCCAGGATCGTGTGCGCTGCGGCCATGCTTCCCTTCTTTTCCCGGTTCAGGTCCCAGAAACCGTCAAAGGGGTGGGTGATCACATGCAGCGCGTACCTCAGGGAGCTGATGTACCTGCTCATCCCGCCGGCGCGCCCGGTTCCCTCAGCCCTGTCTGCGGACTTTGCGCCTGTCATGCTCGCTCACCTCCCACTTCGCTTTTCTGATGATTCCCCTTCCGGCAAAGAAGACGATCAGCACGCCCAGAACCAGCGCGATCCACTTGATGTTCTTTGTCATCCACTCTTCCCGGAAGTATCTGTAGGCCTTGCTGTAGTTCACCCGGTGATGGGCGGTCTGGAAATACTCCATGGCGCCCTCGAAGTCTTCCTGCCGCATCAGGGATCTTCCGATGCCCACATAGGCCAGCGGATAGTTCGCGTTCTGCTTCATGACGGACTTCCAGGTCTCCGCCGAGCCTTCATAGTCCCCCTTCAGGTACAGCTCGCTGGCGTCGTAGATCAGCTGGCCGTACTGGGTGACGGAGAACACCGTGACCGTGCCGGAGAATTCGTCCAGCACCATCAGGTCCGTTCCCATATGCTCGATGGAAACCGCGCCGTTGGAGGCGCCCTCGGTGCTGCCGCGGGTTCCGAAGGCCCAGAGCATGATTCCCTGGGAATCGTATCCGAAAACCCGGCCCCGCATCCGGTCCAGCGCCACGTAGATATCGTGGTCCAGCACCGTGATGTCAAACAGCTTGGAAGGGCCGTGATAGTCGTTGTTCGTCAGCCCCTCGGACCAGTACAGGTCTCCGATGGGGGGATATCGGTCGTTCTTGATCAGGATGTCGTTGCCCAGGGAGTTCAGCCGCCGGATCGGATTCGCCGCGTCGCTCTTCAGGTCGTATTCGCTGAAGTTGATGTTGGTCGCGTAGATGAACCCGTCCCCGTCGATGTAGATTTTTTTGTACTCCGTCGGAACGAAGGAGGCCTGCTGGGCCCGCTGCTCCTTGGTCATGAGGAACTTTTTCCAGATGTAGTCCCAGAGATTGTAGCGGACCTTGTTGGCCCCGATGAATCCGGCAAAGGTGCCGTCCGGCTCAAATTTGATCAGGCCCTTGTTCACGTTGCTGGCCAGGGTGAATACCCGTCCGGCCACGTCCACCACCAGCTTGTTGGGCAGGAAGTCGGCGTTCTGGTCAAAGGTGGCGTCCGTGGGCTTTGTGAAGGCCATCAGGAACCGCAGATCCTTGTCCGCCTTGATCACCCGGTGATTGTTCGTGTCCGCGATGTAGAGGTTGCCCTCCGGGTCCGTGGCCACGTCGTTCGGGGCGTTCAGCGTCTCCGGCTCCGCCCCGGCGATCCGGTCGATGATCCGCTTCAGGGTGAATTTCCCGTTCCTCCGCTCCAGCTGAAGGATCCGGTTGTTTCCCCGGTCCACGATATAGAGGCTCTCCCCGTCGGCGTAAAGGCTCTGGGGGCCGCTCATGGCCACGTCCAGGCCCAGGGACGCGCTGGTCAGGGTTTCCTCCACCCGGTAGGCGTCCGGGGATTCCATGAGCTCTCCCCAGTAGTCATAGTTGTAGGTGTATACGGTTCTCGCGCCGTCGTCCAGCGCCAGGGCGGGCCACGGCATCAGCATCAGCGCCAGCAGAAGGCAGCACAGGCGGCTTCGTCTTTTCACCTTTCTTCTACCCCCTTTCTCCATCAGTCCTTGAGGCCGGAGCTGGCCATGGTTTCGAGAATCTGGCTCTGGCTGAAGACGAAAATCAGGATGGGGACCGAGACGATGATCACGTTGGCCGCCGCCACCTGACCGGTCCGGGCGATGCCGCCCGCCTGAATCTGCTGCAGGGCATAGACCAGCGTCTTTTTCGCTTCGGAATAGATGACCGTGGCCGCGCTGTTGTTCCACAGGCCCTGAACGCTGAAGATGATCATCGTCAGCCAGGCGGGTTTCACGTTGGGCATGACGATGCTCCAGAAAATCCTGAACTTGCTGGCGCCGTCGATGGTGGCCGCCTCGATCAGGGGGGTGGGCAGCCCGTCCATGAACTGTTTCATCAGGAACAGGCCGATGGGCGCGGCAAAGGCGGGCAGAATCAGCGCCCAGTAGGTGTCGATCATGCCCAGCCGGTTCATGATCAGGTAGTTCGGAATACCCGTCACGTATCCGGAGAACATCAGGCAGGTGGTGACTACGCCGAAGAACAGCTTTCCGCCGGGAAACTCAAACTTGGCCAGTACGAAGGCCGCCATGCTGGCGATCACCAGGTGGCCGAAGGTTCCGATCAGGGTGATCAGCACCGTGTTCACCAGGTACCGGCTGAAGGGAACCCAGCTCTGGCCCATGGTCACGAACAGGTCGGAGAAGTTGTCAAAGGTGGGATGCTGGGGCCAGACGGGCGGCGGAAAGCGGAACAGCTCGTCCAGCGGCTTCAGGGAGGAACCGATCAGGTACAGCAGGGGGAAGACCATGGCGAATCCGACGATCAGAAGCATCAGATAGATGCCGATGTCCCCCGCGATGGAGCGGTTGGGGTGTCTCCGGGTGATGAGGTGCTTTTTCGGCGTCTGGATCCGCTCGCCGCGCCGCTCCGCCTCTTCCCGCAGGATGTCGCCCCTGGTCTTGACGGTCACGGGCTTGTCCGCCCAGTTTCCGTCCATGAAGTGATACAGCTTCAGCCCCTGGTCCAGGTCGAAGATATAGCGGCTTTCATCCTTGAGGATCACCGTGATCATGCTGGAGGTGCCGCCCCGGCGGATATTGTCCATCCGGAGGAGCCGGGGATACTCCCACTGGACCATCGGCTGTTCCTTGTTCCGCTCATAGAAGGCCGCGCCTTTTTCATCCGCGGTCAGGGTGCCCCGGAACTTCCGCCCGTCGATCATCTTCAGGGTGCCGTTCGACTTCACGGAGGACGCGGACAGGTTGAGGTTCTCTTTCATCTCACACACCTACCCTTCCCAGCAGCGAGCTGATCGCCTTCTTGCACAGGATCATCACCAGGAAAAGAATGGTGGCGATGGCGCTGGCATAGCCCATCTCGAATCGGCTGAAGCCGTAGTCGAACAGGTGGGTCACCACGGTCCGGGCCGCGTAGTCCGTGGAGGGATAGCCGCACAGCAGCCGCGGCACGTCGCTGACGTTGAAGGCGGAGGTAATGCTCATCACTGCGCCGAACAGCAGCATGGGCTTCATGCTGGGCAGAGTGATGTGATACAGCTCCTGCCAGCGGTTCCGGACGCCGTCCACGTATCCGGCCTCGTACATGCTGTTGTCGATGCCCTGGAAGCCGGCCACGAAGCTCAGGAAGCCCGTGCCCATGCTCATCCACAGAATCACGATGATCAGGATGGTCATCATGTAGTTGGGATCCGTAAGCCAGAGCCGGGGCGCCTCAATCAGGCCGAACTGCATCAGAACGGAGTTGACCCAGCCGTAGGCGTCGCCCCGGAACAGGATGGAGAACACGGTGAAGGCCGATCCCGCGATGGAAGGGGCGTAGAACACCACCACGGCGATGGCCCGGAGCCATTTCGGCAGCTCGTTGATGAACCAGGCGAACAGGAAGGACAGGATGTATCCCACGGGCCCGGTGATCACCGCGATGACGAAGGTGTTCTTGATGGCGGTCAGGAAAACCTCATCCTGCAGAATCAGGTTGATGTAGTTCTGCACCCCCACGAAACGGGCGGGCTCGAGAATGTTGTAATAGGTAAAGCTGTAGAAAATGGAGGTGGCGATGGGCAGGATGAAGAAGGTGAAGAACAGGATCGCGTAGGGAGCCAGAAACAGGTAGCATCCCCAGTTCTTTTTCGCCTGGGAGACCCCGTGCTGGAACTTCTCCCGCCGCATGGTGAAATATCTGGACGCGAAGGACTCCGTTTTCTGCATGGTCTGATTCCTCCTTTCCCGCTCTCAGTCCAGCGGCAGGCCGAATTCCCGCCGCTTGATCCGGATTTCCTCGTTGATGGTTCTGGCGTAGTTCAGCAGCGTTTCCCGGGGATCCTCCTTGGTGTTGATGACCCGCCGGATCGCGTTGGTGATATGCCGCGTGGTGGAGTAGCCGCCGGCAATCTCGGGGAAGCCCCTGGTCTGGCTCATCTGGGTTTCCAGAATCTTCAGCTGTTCTCCGGACCAGGCCAGCTGGCGCAGCGCGTCCCTGTTCGCCGTCTGATATCTGGCGCTGGCTCCCAGCACGCTTTCCATCTCCCGGCCGAACCGGACCTGTGCGTCGGCGCTGACCCACCATTTGACGAATTCCCAGGCGTTCTGCTTCACCTTTTCATCCTTCGTGGCCACGATCATGCAGCACAGGCCGTCCGTCTGCGCCGTCCGGTCGATCGTTCCGTCCGCCTTCCGGGTTCCGGGGATCAGCTGGAAATCCCAGAGGCCGCGGATCTCCGGAGCGGAGACCATCAGCGTGTTGTAGGTCGCGTAGGAGGCTACGCCCATGGGCATCTCGCCGCTGCGGAAGCGGCTCACAAAGTCGTACACGGTCGGCAGGCCGTAGTCGTTGTACAGGCTGGTGTACTGCTTGAAGGCCGCCACCCCCGCCTCGCTGTCGATCAGGGTGCGCTTCGCCTCTTCGTCATAGATGGCTCCGCCGTTCTGATAGATCATGGAGTTCAGCACGGAGATGTCCGCCAGCGCGATGTCCGGATAGGGCAGCGCCACGGTCATGCTGTTGCCCTGGATGGTGGGCAGCTCCGCGATCAGATCCTCCCAGGTTTCGGGGATGGGCAGCCCCAGCTCCTCCATGATGTCCGTCCGGTAGAACAGCAGGTTGAAGTTCTGCGTTTCAGGCAGGCCGTAAACCCCGACGGACTGGCCGTTGTTGTAGGTCAGCGGCTCCAGGATGCTGGGTTCGAAGGCCCGGACGACCTCCTCGTATCCGGGGAACCGGGTCATATCCTCCACGGCATTGCGCATCGCGTAGTTGACGGCGAACCATCCGCTGACGCTCAGCACCACGTCCGGCCCGTTCCCGGCCACCACGGCCGTCAGGATCGCGTCCGCCTGCACCAGCTTGACGTTGACCTTGATATTGGTATCACGGGTGAAGGTGTCGTCCACCATGGTCTTCAGCACCGTGCTCTGATCCCGGCCGGTGGTGATCCAGACCTCCAGCACCTCGTCCGTATCGTCGTACTTGTTGTCCACGGTAAAGGAGCTGATGCAGCTGCGGATCTCGTGGAGGGCCCTGCTGAAGAAGTTCTCATGAACCTGCGGTATTTCCGCGTCCTCCCCGGTGATCAGGATCAGGTCCACATCCAGCTTGCTCTCGGACATGTTCTGCATCGCCGTACCCAGGGAGGTGATGTTGTCCTTGAAGTTTGTGAAGGATTCGGTAATCCGCTCGTTGTTCCCGACGAACTGCTCCAGCTGCACCGCCAGGGTCTGGGCCACGGCGGCCCGGTCGCTCTTCTCGCCGGTGATGGCCACGATATCGTCAACGATCCTGTACAGGCGCTTGCTCTCCAGATCCATGGCCGTGATGACCTCGGGATAGATGCCCGCCAGGTTGTAATCCCGGAACTGGTCCGGGTTCACGCCCGTCAGCACCAGAATCTTCCGGTAGATCTGGTTGAGCCGGAAGATGCTGTCCTCCACATCCTTGAGCACAGGGCCCATCTTCCCCAGCGTCACTTCCATCCGGAGGGTATGCTTCCCCGCGGTCAGGTAAAAGCGGTAGGGCGTTCCCTCCGCGTCGGAAAGGGTCTTCATCTCCCAGCTGGTGTTGTAGCCGAAGGTGACGGACTCCATCTCCCGGAAGGGCACCTCCCCGTCGATATAGACGGTTCTGCCGCTCAGGGCGCCGCGCTGATACATCTGTCTCGCCTTGATGGAGATATGGTAGTATCCGTCCTCTGGAACCTCAAAGTCCCACTGGATCCAGTCTCCCGGATTCGTCCAGGGATCGCCCCCGATATAGTTCAGAACGGTATTGGTCACGGAGTAGGGCTTCGTCTCCGGGGAGCTCCGGTCATACCGGGCATACAGGCTCGGCGAACTGCGCAGGCTGGCGGATTCCCCCTGCACGGTCTGGCTGTAGGTTTTTCCCGCCCCGGACATGGAGGCGGAGGGCTGGGCCTCGGAATACTCCGTGTAGCTCTTCAGAGCGGAGATGGGTTCCAGCGTCATCGCGCAGAGAATCATGGGCTCATTCACGGCCCGCAGCGTGATCGTGTTTTCCCCCTGATTGAAATGGAAGGCATAGGGCTCCGTCTGGTACCCCATATCGTCGCGGCACCAGCCCGTCTGCTTCTCGTGAATCTCAACCTGACTGGGGCGGATATCGTTTCCCTGGTTGTCCTGCCGGACCTCGGAACCGTCCGTCCAGAGGCGGCTGAACCGCAGGGTCGACGCGCCGGCGAAGGGCAGCTCCCCGTTGATCTTCAGCTCCCGCTCAATGTTAACGCCCCGGCTGTCCTCCGTCGTCAGATACTCCAGCCGGATATTGTAAAGGCCGGCCTGGGGAACATCCACCTTCCAGGTCACGGCGGAACCGTCCGGCGTATAGACGCCCGCGTCCCGGGCCTCCGCTTCCCCTTCAAAGGAAAGCAGATCCACGGAAACCGGCTCCTTCACCGCCGGCTCATCGGCGTAGGCCGCCACGTAGGCGTCATACGTATTGCTCCGCCCGATCCCGGATACGTCGGTTGAAAGATCCGCGCCCGCGTATTTCTCCTGGAATCCGGTGGAGGCCGGGGTCAGCAGCCGGATCACAAGGATCACCGCCGCCGCCGCCAGAACTCCGATCAGAAAGTTCCGCCATTTCCTAGTCATGAGTTCATCTCCCACTGCGCCCTGAAAAACCGGAAAACGATGATTTCCGTTTGATCCGCGGGCTGATTCTGTTGCTGATTCTGTTCATGAAAAAAACAGCATAAAATGATAAACCGGATAAAACCTTTGTGTCATTATATCGGGCGGAGAATCGCTTGTCAATGAAGAATAAACTGTTTTTGCGCGTTTTTTGACCAGATCCGCCATGATCCGGCGGGGAATCCGCCTCCTCCGGAAGCATGAAAATCCCCCCTTCCCGTCCGGAAGGGGGGATGGAAGCCGTCCGGTCAAACCTTTCTGTGCAGAATCCGATACTGGGACGGCGTGCATTTTTTATGTTCCCGGAACACCCGGTTGAAGGAGGCCACGCTGCCGAAACCGCTTTCCTCCGCCACCTCGCTCATGGGCTTGTCCGTCTCGATCAGCAGCGTCATGGCCGCCTGAACCCGCTTCCGGACCAGATAGTCCCGGAACGTGAATCCGGATTCCTCCCGGAAGGACCGGGAGAAATAGTATCTGCTGAATCCGGTGAAGTCCGCCACCTCGTCCAGCGTCAGATCCTCCCGGTAATGGCTGTTGATATAGTTCATGGCCATGGAGACCACCTGGCTCTCCATTCCCCGGGAATCCTTCTTCTTCCGCTGGTACTGGGACACGGAGAGATAGGACTGGCACAGCGTGGCGTAGACCTTCAGGATATAGCTGTAGCACAGCGTATTCCACATGAAGTCCTGCTCCCTGTAGATGCTCGCGATCCGGGTCAGCCAGTCCCGGATCCGGGTATGAGCCTCGGATCCGTCATGCAGGTAGAAGACCCGGTTCAGCGACCGGGACATCTGCCGCAGGTCTCCCATCAGATGCATCATATCCGGCTCGAACAGGAACAGCAGCCGGCTGCTTTCCTCCCCCATGTTCAGCGAGTGAGGGACTCCGGAGGGCACGATCAGCACCTCGTCCTTGCGGACCCGGTACTGGTCGTTCCCCACCGTGTAGTCCACAGCCCCCTCCAGGGTCAGAACCACCTCGACGGCGGTGTGCACGTGGTTGTCGTACCTCCAGGGCACATCGGAGTACCATACCCGCAGCGAGGAATCCTCCAGGTAGGTGACGTATTCCTGCTCGCCCTGCAGCACCCGGAAGCCTTCCTCATAGGCGGTCTCCCGCCTTTTCCTCTCCGGGTTTTTTCCGGCCATGGTCCGGTCCCTCCCTTCCGGTACGCCCTGGGGCTTCATTCCGCCGCGGGCCTGAGCCCGCGGCGGCGCGATGTCCTTGGGAACTGTTCGAAAACAACCTGTACAGGTTCCTTATCCCTTGACCGATCCCAGCGCCATGCCGGTCACGAAGTATTTCTGCAGGAACGGATAGACGATCAGAATCGGCACCGTGGAGATCACCGTGATGGCGCACCGGATGGTGATGGGCGTGGTCAGCGTGGTGGATTTCATGGCGTCGGCGGAGGTCTTCGCCGCGTTGGCGCTGGCCTGGGTGGTGGCCAGCTTCATCTTCAGCAGGTACTGCA
>CAMVDI010000030.1 GCA_947166205.1 uncultured Clostridia bacterium | reverse complement strand
TCATGGCCGCCATACCCATGGCGATGACCACCAGCCACTTGTCGTCCATGATGCCGATGCCGTTGAAGACCTGCTTGGTGGCGATGTAGTTCAGATACTGGGGAACGATACCGGCGCTGAACCACATGGTGAACACCAGGAAGAAGTTGAAGAACTTCCGGAACAGCAGGCGCTTCTTGCTCAGGGCGTAGCCGCCCAGGATGGCGACGAAGAGGGACCAGATGGTACCGTAGATCGTCAGGAACAGGGTGTTCGAATAGGAGTTCCAGAACTCATTGCTGTTGAACATATACCGGAAGGCATCGAACTGGACCGCCTTGGGCAGGAGGATCAGCTCCTTGTATTCCACCGCGTGCCGCCCGCTGATGGAAGCGGAGACGGCATAGAGGAAGGGATACAGGCACAGCAGCGCGAAGACGATCAGGAAGGTGTAGGCAATGATCTGAAAGATCCGCTCGGAGATTTCAAGTTTTCTTTTCATGCTTCAAAACCTCCTCTCTCAGTACAGGCTGACGTTGGAAGCCTTGCGGGCGATGGTGTTCGCGCCGATGACCAGCAGCATGCCGATGACGTTGTTCATCATCTCGGCCGCGGAGGCGAGGCCGCTCTGGTTCGCCTTGACCCGCCAGGCGAAGGTGGAAACCACTTCAGCCGTCTGATACGCCGCGATCCGGCCTTCGCTCAGCAGCAGGACCTTTTCATAGCCTATGCTGAGCATGGAGCCGATCCGGGTGATCAGCATGATTACGATCGTGGAGAGGATGCTGGGAAGCACCACGTATCTCATCTGGGCCCACTTGCCGGCGCCGTCAATCTGGGCGGCTTCGTAGCTGGTGGGGGAGATGGCGATGATGGCCGCGAAGAAGACGATGCTGTCATAACCCGCCGTCTCCCAGATACCGGAGATCTGGTAGATGGCCCGGAAGTAGGCCGGGTTGTTCAGCAGACCGTTCTGCGCCGCGTCCTGCGAGATGAGCCCCAGGGAGGCCAGCGCCTGGGACAGAATGCCGGGAGGCGTCTGGCTGGCGGCGGAGCCCTGCTTGACCAGCATGACCACCAGAGAGGTCATGACAACCGTGGACATGAACTTCGGCAGATAGGCCATGACCTGCAGGGCGCTGCGGGTCAGGTCGCTGCGGATTTCATTGAAGAAGAGGGCCAGGATGATCGGCATCGGGAAGCCGAAGAGCAGGCCGTAGAAGCTGAGCAGGAAGGTGTTCCGCATGGCGCGCCAGAACTCCGTACTCAGAACCGAGTACGTTCCGGAACCCACCAGCAGCCCCTTGAAGTTGGAGAAACCCTTGAAATACTGCTCGGCCACCGGCTTTACAGCGCTCTCCACCTTGAAGGAGCCCAGGAGCTCATACATGGGCAGGTAGCGCCAGAAGAGGAAAACCAGGATGGTCGGGACCAGCATCAGGTACAGGCGCCAGTCCTTCAGGATGGTCCGCCCGACATGGAGCCAGTAATGCTTTTCAACGTCGTCCCGGACCACCTGCTCGGGATCTTCCCGCCAGGCGCCGGTGGCTTCGTCGAGAATCAGATAATCCCCTGCCGGATGCTTCATGCACATTCCTCCGTTCGCGGCCCGGACGCGGGGCACGGGCCAAGTCTGATGGGTAAAAATGGAATCAGGCCTTTTCTTCCGCCTGGATTCGCCTGAAGTAATGAACCTGATCCTCCAGAACCCCGTCGAGCCGGCGGACGATCCAGAGAATGACCAGGGTGAAGAGATCCGTCACCGCCTCGGTCGTGAAACAGCCGAAGGCAAGGGACGGGGCGCTGCCCTGCGCCAGGAGCACCAGGAAACGGCCCGCCTGCATCAGCAGGAGCACGGCCAGCCCGAACAGGAGCGCGGACAAGGAATCCGGGAAGACGCCCTTCTCTTTCCTGTAACGGGAGAAGAGGGGGAGCGCCGCCAGGGAAAGGAGATTCCCGAGCAGATAGACCGCGTACTGCGGGAGGGAAGCCCCCTGCGCCGCGCAGACCACCGCGCCGCCCAGCGCCGCGTGAAGGGCGGCCCAGGGCCCCCAGCGCACCATGACCACAGCGGTCAGCGCGGGGACGAGGGAAACCGTGTAGGGCTGTCCGGGGAACCAACGGACCGAAGCGACGATTATCAGCGTCTCAAACAAAACCAGAAGCAGGGCCCAGAGAAACAGATCCACCGAGCGGTACCGGGAAAGGCTGCGCCCCCTGTTCACACCAGAACCCCCTTACGGAAGGATGCCCGGACGGAAACCGCACCATGTCATAACCGGGCGGCCGCCGCCAAAAAATGGACAAACGAGAATTATCAAAAGTCATTATACATCATAGAGGCAACCGGGCACAACCCCAAAGATATTTTATTTCTGTTACAATCCTCCCGGAATCGGTTCTCATTTATTGCTCTTCGGAAGCCGGATGCCTGCCGGAGGGGAATCCGGACGGGGAAACAGGGACGGAGGCTGCCCGCCGGCCACGCGAAAGCCCCCGCCGGATGGCGGGGGCTGAGTGATATCAGGGCTGCTTTCCGATATAGGCCAGGATGCCGCCGTCCACATACAGGATGTGGCCGTTGACAAAGTTGCTGGCATCGGAAGCCAGGAACACGGCGGGACCCTGCAGGTCCTCGGGATTGCCCCAGCGGGCGGCCGGGGTCTTGGAGACGATGAACTGATCGAAGGGATGACGGCTGCCGTCCGCCTGACGCTCCCGGAGGGGTGCGGTCTGGGGGGTGGCGATGTAGCCGGGCCCGATGCCGTTGCACTGGATGTTGTGCCCGCCGTACTCGGAGCAGATGTTCCGGGTCAGCATCTTCAGGCCGCCCTTGGCCGCCGCGTAGGCGGACACGGTTTCCCGGCCCAGCTCGCTCATCATGGAGCAGATGTTGATGATCTTTCCGTGGCCCTTTTCGATCATGGAGGGGATCACTGCCTTCGCGCAGATGAAGGGGGCGTTCAGGTCCACATCGATGACCTTGCGGAATTCCGCTGCGCTCATCTCGATCATGGGGATCCGGCGGATGATGCCCGCGTTGTTCACCAGAATATCCACCACGCCGACTTCCTGCTCAATCTGCTTCACCAGGGCCTGCACGGCCTCCTCATTGGTCACGTCGCAGACATAGCCGCGGGCGGGGATGCCCTTTTCCTGATAGGCGGCCAGGCCCTTGTTCACCAGATCCTGATTGATATCGTTGAAAACGATGGTGGCGCCGGCGGCATGGAACGCTTCCGCGATGGCGAAGCCGATTCCGTAGGAAGCGCCGGTGATCCAGGCGATTTTGCCCTCGAGGCTGAAATCCTTCATGTTCATGATGTTCTTCCTTCCTTTCTCTTTATCTGTCTTGCTCCGTTAAACTATCCGAAACTGTTCCGGACTTCGCCGCCCTGCGGGCGGCGAATCATTTCCCGATTGCTTCGTTGAACTTTTCGAAACTGTTCCGGACTTCGCCGCCCTGCGGGCGGCGAATCTTTTCCCGATTGCTTCGTTGAACTTTTCGAAACTGTTCCGGACTTCGGTCTGTTTAAAGGGACGGCGCGGTCAGCGCAGCTGGGTGGTGGGAATCTCGTCCATGTCGTCGAAGGCCTGATTCTCGCCGCCCATGGCCCAGATGAAGGTATAATTGCTGGTGCCGGCGCCGGCGTGAATGGACCAGGAGGGAGAAATCACCGCCTGCTCGTTCTGCATGACGATATGCCGGGTCTCCTGGCCTTCGCCCATCATATGGAAGACCACGTTGTTCTCCGGCACCTCAAAGTAGAAATACACCTCCATGCGGCGCTCATGGGTATGGGCGGGCATGGTGTTCCAGACGGAGCCGGGCTCCAGGACGGTCATGCCCATGGAGAGCTGGCAGGTCTTCAGCACGGAGGGATGGATGAACTGGTTGATGGTCCGCTTGTTGCTGGTTTCCAGGGCGCCCAGAGGCTTCTTCGCCGCGTCCGCGATTTTGATGAGACGGTTCTCATAGGAGCAGTGGGCGGGGGCGGAGACCACATAGAACTTGGCGGGGCAGGCGGGATCCGCGCTTTCGAAGAGCACGGTCTTCGCGCCCTTGGTGATATACAGGCAGTCCTTGTAATCCAGGGCGTACACCTGATCGTCCACATACACCTTTCCGGCGCCGCCCACATTGAACATGCCGCATTCCCGGCGCTCCAGGAAGTAATCCGTACCGAAGTTCTTCCAGATATCAATGCCCTTGTCGATGGAAACCTTTTCGTTCACCGGCATCACGCCCAGGGTCACCATCCGGTCCACGTGGCTGTAGGTCGCGCTGACCTGGTCGGCGGTAAAGAGATTCTCAATCAGGAACTCCCGACGGGTCTCCTCCGTGGTATAGCGCTTGAAGTCGCGCTGGTTGCAGGAATACCGAATGTCCATGTCTGTTTTCCTTCCTTTCTTTGGACCTTTTTGGGAACTATCTTCGGAACTTTCCCTGGGTCAACTGAGTTAAACATGCCGCCGGGACCGTATCATATCCAGAAAACCGGCGGGGCGGGAGACGGGCTCCCGGGGGCGGCTACAGCCGCTGAACCGGTTCACCCTCCAGGCCGTCCATGACGACATTCTCCACGGTCAGCCCGTCGACGAACTGCGCCACGATCCCCCGGCGGAGCAGGGCGGGGACGCCCTCGGCCATGGCGGGAACCAGCGGGGAAGCGTCCGGATCAAAACCGAAAACGCTGTCCCGGACGGTGACGCTGCGGACGGGACGCTCGGGCAGGCCGAGGATGTATCCGGCGCAGGCCTTGCACCCGGAAGCGCGGACCCGCTCGAAAACGATGGATCCCACTGTGGGGGTGGTATCATCCACAGGCTGGGGATCCCGGGACTGGACGAAGGCGGAATGCCCGTCCGGATCGCAGAAATACATGCTGTTCACCACCAGGGGCATCTTGACGCCCTCCATCCGGACGTCCTCAAAGCGGATATCGTCGATCACCGCGTATTTTCCCCGGCCGCGGCGGGTCTTGATCCGCAGACCCCGGTCATTCCCCCGCATCCAGCAGTGATGCACCCGGACGCCCCGGACCCCGCCGGCCATCTCGCTGCCGACGGTTACGCCGCCGTGGCCGTCCAGCATGGCGCACCAGGCGATCTCCACATTCCGGGTCGGTACATGGAGCTTGCTGCCCAGATAGATCTTTCCGGACTTGATGGCGATACAGTCGTCCCCCACGGAGAAGAGGGCCCCGTACAGGCGGACATTTTCACAGCTCTCCGGGTCGAACCCGTCCGTGTTCGGGCTGTCAGAGGGGGCGATGATCGTCACGTTCAGGAAGGACAGATCACGGCTGAACATGGGATGCAGATTCCAGGCGGGACTGCTGCGGAAGGTGACCCCCTGGACGGTGACATCCTCACAGCCGGAGAGGAAGAACAGGTTTCCGCGGTAGGCGATGTTTTTCTCCTTCGGGCGGACCCACCAGTCCCCCAGGGGGCCCTGACCGTCCACGGTTCCCTCGCCCAGGATCCGGACGTCCCGAACCCCGATGCCGGTCAGCGCGGAGGCGAAGGAATCCAGCGGGTTCCCTTCCCAGGAGCCCAGATAAAGATCCTCCCCGCCGCAGGAGGGGAACGTCACCCCGGGAAGCACCGGGAAACGGCTCCGGTCCGGATTCAGAAGCAGGGCGGCGCCCTTTTTCAGCTCCAAGGTCATATGGCTCTTCAGGAACAGGGGACCGGTCAGATAATTCCCCGCGGGAACAAGGACGCGCCCGTTCTCCGGGCAGGCCAGGATCGCGGCCTGCAGGAAGGGGGTGTCGTCCGTGACCCCGTCCCCTTTGGCGCCGAAGCGGCGCACATCCAGGGAGAAGCTTTCCGACCCGGTCCGGAAGGAAAGGGTTTCCTTCCCGGAGGTGCCTTCCTGGGTCAGGGTATAGTCCGTCTCCGGAAGAAGATCGAACAGGGATACGACGGAACGCCGCTCCTCTCCAAGGGACTCCCCGTTCAGCGAAAGGGAAACGGGAGCGGGGAGCAGGTAATCCCCGTCAGGATTCAGAAGCACCGAGGCGCTGCGGGAGGATACGAAAAGAAGTTTCATGAGAGCGCCTCCTTCCGCAGGGAATGATAAATCTCCGGAGCGCCGGGATGGGGGCGGGGAAGATCCCCGCCGAAAAAATCCTCCGGGAGGATCCCCATCCGGACCGCGCGCAGGCGGAGATCCGCCCAGCCGGGACAGGCGAGAAGCGCCTGCCGCGGGGCGCGGAAGGCCTCGGCCCGGAACAGGTCAACCAGAGCCCGGAAATGCTCATACAGACGCTCGTCCATGCTGCCGATACAGTCCAGCAGGGCGGTGTCCCAGGAAAGGGCCTCCGGGGAAAAGGGATCCGAGGCGGGGGCCGGAGCCGAACCGGCAAAGGCCCGGACCAGGGCGGGAAGATCCGTCAGGCCCTCCTTCGCCTCCTTTTCCAGCCCGTGGGCGGAGAGAAAGGAAAGAAGGGCAGGGGAAAGGGAAGTGAACTTCATCTGAACCTCCAGAACCCGGCGGAAATGATTGTACGAAAAGGAAAAAAGGAACATTTTCCTAGGGAAGCATAACACGAACCGGCGGGAAAAGCAACGGCGTTTTTCGCCCCGCGCCGCGGCGCCCCGGCCGGCGGGGAGCCTTTTTCAGCCGGCGCCGGAGAGCTTTGGCCGCCGGGGCCGCTTTCCGGCTGTCCGCGGTTTTTCCCCCGGGGGCTTTGTCCTGCTATCCGCGGTCCTCCGGCGGGGGCGGATCCCCGGACTCCGGCTTCATGCCGGGATCCGCGAGGGTCCTGCGCAGCAGGGGAAGCTCCACCAGCAGCATGCCGATCCAGCCGGCCAGATAGCTCAGGGGGAGGGCTTCCATCTCCAGACGGATGAGGAAGACCAGGATGAGGGCGGCGATCACGCGGACGCCCATGTTGGGGATGGAGCTGATCAGGGTGATCCGCAGATCCCCTATCCCCCGGAAGAAGCCCTGGACGCCGTTGGTCACGGCGGGGAGCAGATACATGAACGCGATCAGGCGGAGGTAGCGGACCCCGTGATCGATGACCTGGGGATCATCCGTGGACAGGGCGACCAGGGGGCGGGCCAGCACGAAGCAGACCAGGCAGACCAGGGCGCCGTAGCACAGCTCGATGATCATCCCTTCCCGGAACCCTTCCCGGACGCGGGACTTCTTGCCGGCGCCCCGGTTGATCGCCATGAAGGAGGTCATGGCGTGGCCGATGTTCTGCTGGGGGGTATAGGCAAAATCGTCTATCCGGTTCACGATGGTGAAGGCGGCCATGGCGGAAACCCCCATGGTATTGACGATGGCCTGGACGCAGATCTTTCCCAGCTGGACGGTGGCCTGCTGCATGGCGGAGGTCCAGCCGTAGGAGACCGTGGCCCGGAACAGTTTCCGGTCGAAAACCAGCCAGCCCCGGCCGAGCCGGAGCAGGGGAACCTTCTTCTGCAGGTAGATCAGGCACAGGACGCAGCTGAGAGCCTCGCACAGCACCGTCGAGAGGGCGGCGCCTTCCGCGCCCATGCCCAGCCAGGCCACCAGCACCAGGTCGCCCAGCACGTTCAGCACCGCGCTGACCACGAGGAAGATCAGAGGACCGGTGCTGTCCCCCAGAGCCCGGAGAATGCTGGCCAGGCAGTTGTAGGTGAAGGTGAAAACCAGCCCCATGAAGATGATCCGCATATAGCTGACGGCCAGGCCGCGGACCGAGGGATCCACCTGCATGAGGGCGAAAATGGGCTCGGCCAGAAGAATGAAGGCCAGGGATACGATCACCGTGAAGCCCAGACCGCCCAGCATGGTGGTGCTGATCTGGCGGCGGAGGGTGTCATAGTCCTTCGCGCCGTAATGGGTTCCGATCAGAATCCCCGCGCCCAGGGTGATCCCGTTGATGAACAGGATGACCAGGGTCATCAGCGGATTTGAGGTGCCCACCGCCGCGAGGGCCTCCTTGCCCACGAAGCGGCCGACGATCATGCTGTCCGCGGCGTTGTACAGAAGCTGAAAGATATGCCCGAGCACGAGGGGCACCGTAAAACGGATCAGCTCCGGGGCGATCTTTCCTTTTGTGAAATCCGTAGCCATGGCTGTTCTCCCGCGTCCTTCCGTGAAGCTTTATCCGCCTTTATCCGTCTTTATCCGCCTTTATCCGTCGGCCTTCCGGCTTTTCTCCTTTGGAGGCCGAAGGCTGCGGACCAGCAGATTCCGGGGATCCGAGGTATCCAGACCGCTGAGATAGGAGCGGCTGCCGAGACTGCGGCGGAGCTCCTCCTCGGTGAGGGTCCGGTCATGGGCGAAGGCATAGCAGTCCCCGATCATCCGGACCGCATCCGCCCTGGCCTTTTCAACCAGATCCGGGTAGCTCTCCTCAGAGGTCAGATCCCGGGCATAGGCCTGATGCCAGGGCTGATGGGCCAGATTCTCCACATCCCGGAGCAGGAAGCCGCATTTCCGGTAGGAATAGGCGAGAAACCGGGGAATGGGGATCAGGGAGGCCAGGCCGTGCAGGACGGAGCGGGGCTTCTCCATGACGCGGTACAGAAGACGGAAACGGGCATAGCAGCGGTTCAGCGCCGGAAGGGCGTTCTTCCATCCGTAGACTTCCTGATACGCCGCGTTCAGGCTGTCCGCCATGGAGGCGGGCAGGGTGAGCGGGGGAAAATGGCAGTCCGTCACGGGATGGGGCGTATCCCAGACGCCCTCCCGCTGCAGCTGCAGGATATCCAGCGCGTGCTCCATGTCCTGATGGGCCCTTTTGGTGGGCCAGACCTCCGTCGTCTGCCAGACGATATAGGGATGGGCGGCGGAGTCCAGGGCATAGTGGCAGAGAAAACCCGTCAGATAGGAGAAAAGCTCCCGGGGGGCGGAGCCGTCCCTGGCCTGAAGGGCCAGCGCGGTCAGAAAATCCCCCGTCCGGGTGGTATGCATGAAACGCCCGCGGCCCTGACGGCGCTTCCAGGGCTGATACATGAACCAGGGATCCGGCCCGAAGAGCGCGAAGGTATAGGGCGTATCCTCCAGATAATCCCGGATCTCCGGGGAAAGGGAGGTCTTCACCTCCAGACCAAAGACATGATGCTGGACGATATCAGGCATAGAGCAGTGTTTCCTCCGAATGAATCATTGGCGGGGCAGCGGCGAAAGCCGGAATCAGGCCGTGAGCCGCAGGCACGGCGGCGGAAGCCGGAATCGGCCCTCGGGGAGATGGGCGCGGCTTTCCGGAAGCCCGGAATCCGCGGGAAGATGTCAGAGCAGAACCACCCGCGGGTGGCAGTTCAGATCCTCCTTTGTAACCCGGAGAGCCTGGCCGCCCCGCAGGACGGAGGCGGGATCAAAGAGCTTCAGGAAATCCTCCGCGGGACGGATGGGCCAGTCCGCGTTATACTCCGTGCGGTAATGCATGGGGATGATGATCCGGGGATCCAGCTGGCGGACCACCTCCAGGGCCTGCGCCGCGTCCAGGGTGAAATGCCCGCCCACGGGGATCATCAGCACATCGGTCTGGCCCAGCGCTTCCAGCTGATCCGCGTCCAGCAGGCAGCCAAGATCCCCCAGATGGACAACGCGCAGTTTTTCCGCCTCCAGCAGGAAAAGCAGCGTCCGCCCCCGGAGGGAACCGCCGGCGTCGTCATGATCCGCGGGAATCCCCGTGACCCGGACGTCCGGCGCGAAGGTATGGATCCCGGCGTAATCGATGATCTGGGGATGGCCGGAGACATTCTCCACAGCGTCGTGGTCGTGATGATGATGGGAGACCAGCACCCCGTCAGCCTCCACAGGCTGAACCGGATAACCCACAGAGGCGTCGTAGGGATCCGTCACGATCCGGAAACCGCTCTCCAGGGTCAGCAGAAACTCCGCGTGTCCGATGTGCTGAATCAGCATGAAGCGTCAACCTCCTTGTCATGGCGGGTATGCCGCCATAGGATTCCGGACTGATGCCGCCCGGAGCGGCGGGATCCGCGGTCCGGATGAAATCCGTCAATGATCGGAAACGAAAAGGGCGGGGAAGGCTTCCTTCCGCCGGAGACGGCGGGCCAGATCCCCGTGCAGCCCGCGGCAGGCGGATTCCAGGGCGGAATCCCCCTCCTCCCGGGCCTTCATCAGCAGGATCACCTCACGGGACGGGTCCGAGGAACCGGGATGCCTGGCCAGCAGGGACAGAAGCGCGGCGGCTTCGCCGGAGGGGGGATCGGGGAAGAAACCCGCCGGAAGGACGGAGACCGCTTTCCGGAGATGAATCCAGCCATCCGCCTGAAAGGCACGCCATCCGGCGCCTTCCGCGTCCCGCAGAAAGGCTTCGCAGGTTTCCGGGGAAGCGCAGCGGGGGAGATCCAGGGAAAAAAGCGCGTCCGGAAGCAGACTGCGGCGCAGCGCCGGGGGGCGGGATACGGGCACCTTTTCCAGCAGGGAACGGAGCTCCGCCCGCAGGGGATTCGTCCAGCCCGGCAAAGCCCTCACCTCCCGTTCGCGGCGGCCTTCCGCCGGAGATTCCTTTCTGCCGAAGCAAACGCGGCGGCCCAGGTCTCCCGCGGAAACCGGCCTTCCGGCATCGGGCTCCCCACACTGCCGCAAATATGGCAGATCCTGCCTTCCGCAGGAGCCGGCATTCCGGCATCCGGATCCCGAACGCCGCATGCGCGGCCGCCCGGGCCTTCTCTTCAGGCAGCGAAACAGCAGGTCTTTCTTCATTATAGATTGATTTCCGGGGGAATTCAAGAAGAGGGAAGAGCGGATTTTGGTTTGACCGGACGACGCCTTTCGTGATATGATCTCTGACAGGCGTCATATTGAAACCGGACACGGCGGGCGGAGACACGGTCAGGGACCGGACACGGAAGCCGGGCCGCGGCCCGGGAGTTGACGCGTGCCGCCCCCGGGGCGGCAGTCAGTCTGAATCCAGTGGCGGAAGGCCGCCACAGCGGGGAGGTTATTGTTCAGATGAACATCGTATGCCTTGATCTGGAAGGCGTTCTTGTCCCGGAAATCTGGATCGCTTTTTCCGAAGCTTCCGGGATTCCGGAGCTGCGGCGCACCACCCGGGATGAGCCGGACTATCACAAGCTGATGAACTTCCGGCTGAATATTCTCCGGGAACACGGGCTGGGTCTGAAGGAGATCCAGGACGTGATTGCCCGCATCGATCCCATGCCCGGCGCCCGGGAATTTCTGGACGCTCTGCGGGCGGAAACCCAGGTGCTGATCCTCAGCGACACCTTCACGCAGTTTGCCTCGCCGCTGATGAAAAAGCTGGGCTGGCCCACGCTTTTCTGCAACGAGCTGGAGGTGGCGGAGAGCGGGGAAGTGACGGGGTTCCGCATGCGCTGCGAAAAGAGCAAGCTGACCACGGTCAAGGCGCTCCAGTCCATCGGGTTTGAGACGATCGCCGCGGGCGACAGTTTCAACGATCTGGCCATGATCCAGGCCAGCAAGGCCGGATTCCTGTTCCGGTCCACGGAGCAGATCCGGAAGGATCATCCCGAGCTGCCCGCCTTTGAGGAATACAGCGACCTGCTGGCCGCGATCGAAAAGGCCCTGTGAGCGGGGAAACGGACGTTATTTCACACGCAAAGGAGACGGTTATCATGGCGGAACAGAATCCGACGCCCAAAAAACGGATTTTCTCAGGCATTCAGCCCAGCGGAACCCTGACCATCGGCAACTACATCGGCGCCCTGCGGCATTTTCCGGAGCTGCAGGATCAGTATGACTGCATCTACTGCGTGGTGGATGAGCACGCGATCACCGTTCGACAGACGCCCGCCGACCTCCGGCGCCGCTGCCTGGAGCTGGCCGCGATTTATCTGGCCAGCGGGCTGGATCCCGAGAAGTGCATCATCTACTGCCAGAGCCATGTGAGCGCACACGCGGAGCTGGCCTGGATCCTGAACTGCTTCACCTATATGGGCGAGCTGCAGCGGATGACTCAGTTCAAGGACAAGTCCGCGAAGCACGCCGACAATATCAATGCCGGCCTGTTCACCTATCCCGTGCTGATGGCTGCGGATATCCTGCTGTACCAGACGGACGCCGTGCCCGTCGGAGCGGATCAGAAACAGCATCTGGAGATCACCCGGGACATCGCCCAGCGGTTCAATGGGGTATACGGCGACGTGTTCACCGTTCCGGAACCCCTGATCACCAAGGTCGGGGGCAGAGTCATGAGCCTTCAGGATCCGACCCGAAAGATGAGCAAGAGCGATCCGGAGGAATGCTTCATCTCCCTGCTGGACGACCCGGACACGGTCCGCCGGAAGATCAGGCGGGCTGTTACGGACTCCGACGGCGAGATCCGGTTCGATCCGGAAAACAAGCCCGGCGTCAGCAACCTGCTGGGGATCATCAGCTCCCTGACCGGGGAAGACATGGAGCAGATCTGCGCTGAGATGGCCGGGAAGGGATACGGGGACCTGAAGAACCGGACTTCCGATGCCGTGATCGCCGCGCTGGAACCGCTGCAGGCGGAATACAAGCGGCTGATCGCCGACAAGCAGTATCTGCTGGACACGCTGCTTTCCCGCGCCGAAAGAGCCGGAGCGCTGGCGACGAAAACGCTGCGCAAGGTACAGAAGAAGGTCGGCTTCGCTCCCCGCAGCCTGAAGTAAGAGGATCCCGGGGCGCGAAACAGGCCGTGCGGAATCAAAGTGAGCCCTGCGGAACCGGAATCGAGTCATGCCGGACGGTACGGGACCGGAACCGTCCGGCGGGCGGAATCCGGAATGGAAGTGCCTGCAGACTGAATCCTGAAAAGAGCGCCGCCGGACGAAACGCGGAACAGGAGAAAAGGAAGACGGAATCAGAAATTGAATTGACAACGTGATTCCACATGGGTATAATCGATGTCGCTCCCTGCCGGAAGGCAGGGACTTGCGCCCGCGGATCAGCAGGACAGAGCGGAAAAGCTGATTGGAAACCGACCTTCCCGATTAGCAAAAACCACTCCCAAGCATCACGGTGAGCAATCACCGAAACCTCGAAAGCCTTGAAGAAAAGGACTTTCGAGAACAAGGTTCCGTAGCTCAGCAGGATAGAGCGGTCGCCTCCTAAGAGGACTGCCGACGGTAGCCTGAGGAGCGAAAACGATTCTTGCCC
>CAMVDI010000029.1 GCA_947166205.1 uncultured Clostridia bacterium | reverse complement strand
CACACCCCGTCGAAACGTTGATTTCCCAGGGCTTTCACTTTTCCCTTCTGTCATGCGCTTTCGGGTTTGGTCTGTTATTGAAGGCTTTTTCCGATCTTTTTTTCGTCGTATTGCTGTCCAGATTGTTGTCCAAATTCTGTCGTGTTAGCCCATAACTTTCGCTATAAAATTATAACTCAATAGCTCGACCGCTGCCGGTGTCGGCAGGAGCGCGGGATCCGCCGCGGATAAGGCGTCGGGCAAAACCTGAAACCGGAAAAAAGACATTGTTCCCAAATGACAAGCAAGGATGGAGGTGATATACTGAACAGAGAAAAGGACTGAATGAAACGGTGAAGGGAAACGGGGGATGAGAAGATTGGCTGACACGATCCCGTTGAAGTATGGCAATACGAATACCTTTCTGGTCAACGGTCTCCTTGTTGACACAGACTATGCCGGAACTATGGGAGCTTTCTACAAGGCCATCAAGCGGCAGGGCATCAGGATCTCTGACCTGAAATACATTCTTGCGACGCACTATCATCCGGACCATTGCGGCCTGATCGGAGAACTTCAGCGGCAGGGAGTGCGGCTTGCCCTGATGGATGAACAGTCTGATTCGATCCATTTTCCAGACCATATCTTTCAGCGCGACGGCATACCGTTTATTCCGATAGATCAGAAGGAAGCTCTGATGATCAGGTGCACCGACAGCCGAAACTTTTTGCGGACGCTGGGCATCCAGGGCGAGATCATCCCGACTCCGAGCCACAGCAAGGACAGCGTGTCCATGATTCTTGACTCCGGTGAATGCTTCGTTGGCGATCTTCAGCGAAGAGAATATGATCCCGGCTTGGACGACTGGAAGGAGATTATGAAACGGAATCCGAAGCGAATCTATTACGCCCACGGGCCCATGGAGGAACTGCGGGTATGATCATACGAAAGCACATTGTTTTCACCGGCTATGTCCAGGGTGTCGGTTTTCGCTGGCGTGCACGTCATGCTGCCAACAATTATGACTGCACCGGCTGGGTCAGGAACGAGTGGGATGGCTCCGTGACCATGGAGGTCCAGGGGACGGAAGAACAGATCAATTTGGTTTTGAAAGCCATCCACGCAGGAAGGTACATCGAGATTCAGAATATGGAGACTGCGATTGTGCCAGTGGATGAAAAAGAACGGGGATTCAGGACGGAATAGAGAATGGACAGAATTGAAGAACTGCTGCAGACACCATACTGGATTATTGACATCCTCCCGAAGCAGGTACCGAAAAACAGCCCCGGACAGTATTTTGCGGTTGAGAAGCACCTGCTGCGGAATCAGCTGGCGGAGATTAAGCAGAAGCATATCAACCTGATTTTGAAACTGAACTGCTAGATGGATGTGGAAATCGAAGGCGAGAAGAATCCGGAACCGGAGAAGATCACAGAGATCATGAGGGAAAGGTATGTATACATCATGTCAGGCGATTTCATGATCCTGTCCGAGCCCGATGATACCCACATGACTGTATTTAATCCGGACGAGAAGGCCTTGAGTCTGGTTAAGATGCTGGCTGCAGCGGAGGGAATGTTTGTATGGAAGGGGCTGGAATCCGCGTGAGAGAGGCAGAATCCAAGTAGGCGTTCCATCGCCTCAGTGATGAACCTTATGCCCGGATGCCGCTTCAAAATGGCAGGCGACGATACCAAGGTCAACCCTGGTCTGTGTGCCGAGACCCTTGACACGGATGAAGGGTTCACCGTCCTTCAGGCTGAACTGGAATTTCTGCTGGTTCACCGCGGTAGGCGCTTTCAGGGCAGCGTCAATGCCCTTGACAAACCAGGGAAGATCGGAAGGAGCGTCAACAACATCCTGAGCGGACTTGCTTTTTCTGCTGACCCCCTGCGTTTCTCCATAGCCCAGAGCGATGACCATGCAGAGCGTTTCACCTTCCGGGATCAATTCCCTGACCTTCTTTTTGTTGAATGTCAGCGCGGTCCAGCATGTGTTCAGGCCAAGCTGCTGGGCAAAGAGCACGATCTTCTCTCCGTAATACCCGCAGAGATAATCGAAGTCTTCCGCCTTTTTGCCGGCCAGAACGATGTAGTTCCGGACATTCCTGAAGCTTCCGTAATGGGCCAGACGGGAATCGAATCCGTCGGGATCGTCATAGCGGATAAAGATATGAAGACCTGATTCCTGATTGCATTTATCGACAAAGGCGTCCAACTGCCGACGGGTTTCCCCGTCGACAGGCTGATCCTTATACGCCCGGACAGAATGGCGGGCATCGATCGCTTCCAGAATGGTCATGGGGATGTACCTCCTTATTCCTTTTCATCATTCCAGCACTCATTTTTGGCGCTGCCGTCCCGATAGGTTTCCTCATAGGGTTCGGGCCGTTCGCTCTCCTCATCCGGAATCTCATCTGACCAATTCTTTTCCCGCTGATCCCTTTTCAGTTCGCTCATGGGGGGTCCTCCTTTCAGATTCTCTGGTATTTGTATTGTTTTTATTCAACAGCCTTCCCGGGTCCCGCGTCAATCTTTTCCGGAGCGTATGTCCCCATTCACCAGAGCCAGGTGGAAAGCAATACCAGGCCCGGAATGGTCAGGATCGAGAGCAGCGTGGAGATAACCACCGTTTCCACGGCATAGGGATAATTCCTGCCGTGAAGCTGGGCGTAGACCGCCACGTTGGAGCCTACAGGGCAGGCGATGGCGATCAGCAGCGCCAGCTTCATGTCCTGCAGGGAAGAGGGGAGCAGCGTCAAAAGCAGCACAGCCACCAGCGGAACCACAACCAGCCTTACGGCAGCCACCGCATAGGCGGATTTGTTTTTCAGCATGCCGAGGAGATCCGTCTGCGCAAGATAGATGCCCACCGTAAACATGGACAGCGGGGTGTTCAGCCCGGTGACGACGGACAGGCAATTGGTTATGAGCCCGGGAAGCGGCACCTGAGTGAAAAAGAAGAAAAGACCGATGAGAATCGCGATGATAAAGGGCGCCCGGATCAGCTTTTTGAACTGGAAGCCCTGGCGGATGGGCTGACCCGTCAGGATGGAAACGCCGTAGGTCCACTGACCGATGTTCAGAAAGGCGATGAAACAGGCTACATAGAAAACGGCGCCCTGTCCGGCTGAAGCCAGAATCAGGGGAACGCCGAAAAAGCCCGGATTGGAAAAGGCGCCCGCGAAGGCGGCAATCGCGTCCTTCCGGAAGAACAGCCGGGAGATCAGGACCGAAAGCAGCAGAAGCACCGCTGCGGCGACCGCGCTGAGGAGCAGACCGGAAACCCGTTCCGGGGTTCTTTCCACAAGGAAGCCGTTGATGATGACCGCGGGCAGCGAAAGATAAATCAGAATATTGCCAAGAGCCTTGCTGCCTTCCTGGGAAACGCGGCCGCTCCGAAAAAGGATGTACCCCAGACTGCCGAGCAGAAACATCTGCGCAATCTGCTGAACGAGAATCCAGACTGTATCCATGCTTTCCATTCCTGATGCAGTTAATTATTCTTCATGCCTACGCTGATAATAGTTTTATCCCTGGCGCAGCGAACAAAAATGATCCCAGAGGGGGCTTTCAAAGCTGCCATGCCGGGGCTTCAGTTCCGCCGGGGCGTATCGGGAGAAAAACGCCCCGGGCGGTCGTATCGGGTATTCTTACGATTCGCTGACGATGGCTTTGGCAAACTTCGCGGCCGCGGCGAGATCCTCGGCGTCAGGCTTGCCCTTATGGATGCCCTTGAATTCTCCCTTGCAGTGGAATTCGCGCGCGTCCATGGGAATGCCCACCTTGTCGGCTTCGGCCTTGACCTTCTTATAGGTCGAATTCAGCATGGCCGCTGATCCGAAGTTCACGATCCGGCCAACTTTGTTTTTGTCCAGCTTCCGGATATAGTCCCGCACCTCAGGGTCGATGCTGAAGGCGTAATAGGAATTGCCCAGGAAAAGGATGTCCACAGGTTCCGCGATGGGTGAACTCAGCGGAAGAGCCTCCGCCCCGACGGCATCAGCCACGGCTTCCGCCAGACGTTTGGTGTTTCCCGTCTTTGTGTAGTACCTTACCGCAACTTTCATATTCGTTCCTCCTGCTCCTGATGGAATGCCCTTTACAGAGTTCATGGCAGATCAAACATGGATAGTGTACTTCCTGCTCTGGCCAAAGTCAAATACTGCATTGAAGCTTTTTTTGCCTCCGGAGCTGCTGCGGAAGGAAAGTGCGAATTAACACAAAAGGACAGTCCCCATGTGTTTTTCCCCTGCGTTTTTCTGTTCGTGGATTCCCCTGCGTTTTTTCTGTTCGCAGATTGACAGGGGAAGGACCCGTGGATAGAATTTATCTGTATAAACCCAGCGTAAGGACAGTGTTCCTGCCTGAATCTCTTTCAAAAAAGACAATTTTCAGGTTTTGCTGTGATGAAACTGTGAAAGTCTGCAGACGGCGAAAGAAGGGCATGATATGGGCAGCAGGAACAACGGGAAGAATCAGAAGGAAGAGCACCAATTGCGCAAATACGGGAAGGATCGGCTGATCTGGGAACAGGCGAGAATGATACAGGAACAGCGGCAGTATATCAGCCTGCTGGAACGGGAAAACCGCCTGCTGGCCCGGGATTATTCGGAAATCTCCCACGCTTTTTTCTGGCAGATATCAGCGCCTCTGCGGAAAACGATCATCTCTTTTCGGAAAACCTTCGGCATTGAGAGAAAAAGGTGGAAACGGGCCGTTGCCAGCCAGAGTGCCTCCATCGACGCGGGAACGAAGCTGTTTTCAGCGAAAGAGCTCCGGACGCAGCGGAGACAGCAGTACTCCGATCCGGTCCGGATCAGCATTGTGACGCCGCTTTACAATACACCTCCCGGATTTCTTCGCAGGATGATCCTTTCTGTTCAGAAACAGACCTGGCAGAATTGGGAACTCTGCCTGGCCGACGGCAGCGATTCCCATCATTCGGAAGTCGGGCAGATCTGCAAATCCTTCGCGGCCAAGGATCCGAGAATCCATTATGGGAAACTGGAAGAAAACAGGGGCATCTCAGCCAATACAAACGCCGCGCTGGCTCTGGCCGGCGGAGATTATATCGGACTGATGGATCACGATGATCTGCTGCACCCCGCGGCGCTTTATGAGGCCGCGCAGGCGATCCGGACCAGCAACGCTGATTTTGTCTATACGGATGAGGCACTGTTTCATCATCATCCATCGGATTCATACCTCTGCCATTTCAAACCGGATTACGGGCCGGATACGCTGCATGTCAACAACTATATCTGCCATTTCGCGGTTTTCAGGAAAAGCCTTCTTGACCGGGCGGGGGTATTTGATCCTGACTGCGACGGTTCTCAGGATCATGACATTTTTCTTCGCCTGACAGAGAAGGCGGAAGTGATCGTGCATATTCCGGAGATTCTTTATTACTGGCGGGCTCATGCGGGATCTGTCGCGGAAAGCCTGCTGGCCAAGCCCTCCGCAATTGAGAAGGGTATACGCGCGGCCAGCAAGCGCCTTCAGCGCCTGGGCCTGCCGGGGAGAGTCGACCCGATCAATCCGCAAGCCCCGATCTACCGGGTTCGATATGAGATCACCGGTTCTCCTGAAGTATCCATCCTGATCTATGAGTATGACAATCTGATCAATCTGCAGATCTGCCTCAATTCCATTCTGGATATCACATCCTGGCGGAATTACGAAATCATCATCCAGGAAGATCATCTGAAGAGAGCGAGCCTTCTGGTGGAATCCCTGCTTCTTCCGGAAGACCAGAGGGAAAGAATCAGGTTCGTTTCCCAGGGACGGCGGGACGGCCGGGGCAGCCAGCGGGACAGTCTGGCCCAGGCCGGGAAGGGGGAGTATCTCCTTTTTCTCAGCGGAAACGCCGCGGTCAGCTCGAACAACTGGCTGCAGGAAATGATGATGTATGCCCAGCAGGAAAGGATCGGCGCTGTGGGAGCGAAGATCTACGATTATGATCAGACGATCCGGCAGGCGGGGATCTGTATCGGAACCGAGGGATTTATCGGATATTATTTCAGAGGGATTGAAAGGGAGAACCCGGGCTATCTCGGCCGACTGACCTTTGCGCAGAATGTTTCCGCGGTCTCCGCGGAATGCATGATGATCCGCCGGGAGCTTTATGAACAGATGAACGGCATGAGCGGATATGATTCAGATGAGCTGGCCGCCGTTGATTTCTGCCTGCGGGTCAGGGAACACGGAGCCCTGATCGTGTGGACTCCCTTCGCGGAACTCAGCAATTCAACCGCGGGCGTGTCGAAGGAGCCGTTCAGCGAGGAAGAGAAGAAGCTGTTTTGCGAAAAATGGAAGGAAGTCATTGAGCAGGGCGATCCATACTACAATCCCAATTTTGAACAGGATCGGTGCGACTGTGCTGTTCTGCCAAAGCTCAGGCGGCATCAGGCACGGATCCAGCATACCGGATCCCGGAAAAAAGAAACCGACCGGCTTCCGTTCCGCGCGGAATGAAAGCCGGGTCAGACTCTGCAGGGGTGTGCGATGAAGAAGAAACATGAGCGGATCCTGTCCGCTGGCGAGCTCGCTTTGATTCTGGCCGTCTTCTGTATCTGCCTGTACGGAGCGGCAACGCTGCAGGTGGACAGATGTCCGGATGAGCCGGGAAGAGGTCTGGTCTCCACCTGGATTTATGAGAACAACGCACTGCCGACCGGAAACGAGCCGGAAACGATCATGGGCGGGTGGGGGTTCTCCTATGCGGCCCGGCCGTACCTTTCCGCCATGATCGCGGCCTTTTTCATGAAGGCAGCCTCGCTGTTTTCCACTTCGGGGCGTGTGCTGGTGCTGGCTTCGAGAATGGGAAGCGTGTTGTCGATTACGGCGTGCTGCGCGTTCTGCCTGCTTCTGGGGCATACGCTCTTCCGAAAACGGGGGTCAGCCGCTGTCATGGCCGTCTTTGTATGCTTCCTTCCGCAGGTGCTGTTTCTGGGCATGTATCAGAACAACGATTCTCTTTCGCTGGCGGCGGTCTCCATGATGATGTATTATCTTTGCCACGGACGTGAAACCCATTTCGCGGTGAAAGACTGCGCCGGCCTGGCCGTGGCCGTCTCATTCTGCCTGCTGTCCTATTATTCCGTTTACGGGTGGATCCTGGTTTGTCTCGCCGCTTTTGTGACCGCCGTGATTCTGGATTCGGAAAGACAAAACAGGCTGCGCCTGCTGATAGGGCGGGGAGGGCTGATCCTGGGAATCTGCCTGATTCTGGCGGGATGGTTCTTTGCGCGGAACGCTTTGCTGCATCAGGGGGATCTTCTGGGAATAAGGACGGAGCTGGCTACCAGGGCCGTGATGAGGGATGAAGGGGAAACGCTGTATGAGTACAACAATCAGTTCCAGAGGGAGCTGACGTTTGCGGAGTTTGCCCAGTATCGGGACTGGGAATGGTTTGTAATGTCCTTTCGAAGCGTCATAGGGGTCTTTGCCTACATGGATCTGTATCTGCCCCTGCCAAGATACGGGCTCTACTACTTCTTCTTCCTGCTCGCCCTTATCGCCGGCACGGCCGTTTTCTTCCGGCGGAGGCCCGAGAAGAAAGAGTCCCTCTTTTTCTGGACGTCGCTGCTTTCCAGCGTCTTCACGATTGCCTTTTCTTTTCTGCATTCATATTACAGGGATTATCAGCCTCAGGGGCGGTATATCATCACCCTGACACTGTTTCTGGGATATCTGCTGGCCTGTCTCCTTGACCGTACGGAGATTCTTGCTGAAAGCCGGTCTCCCGGGAAAAAAGATCAGCTTTCAGAAGCGGGGATCGTCCGGAAAAGCCTTCATCCCGCAGCGGCGTTCATCGCTTTCTGGATTCTGCTTTTTGTCCGGTCCTGGCTGGATACCATGATCTACATGCAATAGGTGGGCGCTCCATATAATAGACGTTCCTCTTGTGTTTGGCATGCGGCGTCTGATTTTTTGCGGGAAACACAGGGGAAGGCGGAGAGAGCCGCGGAGTTTTCGGGCGGTTTTACAGAAAAAAAGGACGGTCCTCTTGTGCAGCCTGCACAAAAGGACCTTCCCCCTGGGCTTTCCTGTGTTTTATTTCTGGTCTTCAAAGAGCCAGTGGACCATTTTCGGGACATATTCCTGCCAGAAGACGTTATCATGGCCGCCCTTTGATTCATGATAAACATGGGGCACGCCTTCCTCTTCCAGAAAGCGGTGGAATTCACGGTTCGGTTCGAGGAGGAAATCTTCCGTTCCGATGCACTGGAAAACCTTCGGAATGGCCGTTCCCCGGGCTTTCAGCTTTTTCAGAAGCACTTCGGGATTCGTATCCCGCTGCGCCACCGTCTGCAGATCCCCGAAGCAGTGAGCGTAGTAGGCGTAGTTCGCCATGGAATCCTCCGCGAAGTCCCCGTCCTTCTTGCCCTGAAGGCCGTTCACGATCAAAGCGGCGGAAAGCATTCCGATCTTGCTGAAGCGTTCCGGATGATCAAGGGCGGTATGGACGGCGCCGAAGCCGCCCATGGAGATGCCCGCAATATAGGTGTCCTCCGGTTTCATCGCCAGCCCGAAGGTTTTTCGGACGTAATCCACCAGTTCGATGGCCAGCATCGTCTCATACTGGTGTCCCGTCGCCTCCGTGTCAAGATAAAAGGAGTTTTCGGCTGTGGCGCTGACAACCGCCAGATTGTACTGCTCCATCAGCTCCTGGGACACCCAGTTCTCAGAGCTTCCCGTGAATCCGTGCAGCGCGAACAGCGTCTTCATTGGCCGTTCCTTTCCATCCGCTGTCCGGGGGATTTCCGATCTTCTGTCATTGGGGATCCACGCCTGAAAAAGGGTGGAGCGACGGAGCGCGTTGGAATAATACTGGACTGTAAAATGGGCCATGGCTGAATACCTTCCTTTCAAATCATTCCTGCTGAGACATACCGGGCAGATCCCCTGCGCCCAGCGGCGGGGAGCGGTCATCTTTTCCGGGCAGGAAGCTAAGGAGAGTTTACCACAGAACACCCGGAAGAGCAAAGCTGTTCTTCTTTCCTGAATGGTCATGCCGGGGCGCATTCATACCGCAGATGAATCCGCATGAGCCTGGTTTTCCTTCCGGGTACAAAGAACTCCGGCCTGTCTTCATCATTCCGAAAAGATAATTTCCAGGGAAACCCGGTCAACATGGTGTAACTGAACCCTTCTCTGTGATATGATAACATACGGAAGTTGATGACGGGAAAGCATTGGAAGACGTGAAGGCCGGGAGGGAGAAGCCCATGTGCGGGAGGTTTTATATCGAACCGGAAGATCCTGTGATCCGGGATTTTATGATTCAGATCAACAGATCCCCCCTGGCCGCAGGATTCCGGGAAAGGTACGGTCAGCAGGTTCCGGCGGAGGGGGAGATCCTGCCCTCCTCGGTGGTTCCGGTTCTGGCCCTGAACCGTGCCGGAAAGCAGAAGGTCTTTCCCATGCGGTGGGGATTTTCCCTGAAAGACGCGTCCGGAAAAGGCTCCTCCCGCCTGATCATCAACGCCCGATCTGAAACCGCCCGGGAGAAGCCGCTGTTCCGGGAACCCTGGGCGAGGCACAGGTGCGCCGTGCCCGCGTCCTGGTACTATGAGTGGGAACATACTACGCAGCCGGACGGGAAAAAGAAAACGGGCCAGAAATACGCGATCCGTCCCAGGGACGGCGCTGCATTCTGGCTCGCGGGAATGTACCGGATGGAGGAAGGGCTGCCTTCGTTTACGATTCTGACCCGGGCGCCGAGCGGGGACGTCAGCTGGATGCACGACCGGATGCCGCTGATGCTGCCGGGAAGCATGGCGGGCGAATGGATTTCTCAGGAGTCGGATCCGGAGGCGGTTTCCCGGGAGGCCATCCTCTCCCTGACCTGTGAAAAGGCCTGATCACGCCCCGGCACTCAGCTCCGACTTCTGACGGAAGGACAGACGGCGAAGCGCGTAGCGAAGGCGGGCTGGGAAGGGCGTGCCCTTTTTCAGATCCAGAGAAGCGGAACGGGCCAGCTCGGTATCCGTATCCAGCGCCTGAACCTTTCCGTAATGCAGAAGGGAAGCGCACTCACCCAGGCGGGAGAGGGAAAGGGGCAGCGGCTCCTCCTGATCCAGCCTGCGGGTAAAGGACATCAGGGTTTCGCCGGAGCGGCGGACGAGACCCGCCGCGGAAAGCCGGCACAGCACGTCCTCCATCCAGATATCGAAGCGGTCTTCCTCGGAGGAGGCCCGCTTTTCTTTATGCGCGGGAGAAGTAAGGAACCAGCGGAGCCAGACGGCTCCCGCCAGGAGCAGCAGGAGAAGGAGCGGCAAAAGCCAGAGGGGCGGCACAAAGGGCGCGGCCGGGGGTTCCTCCTCCGGCGGCTGATCCTCGGGGGGCTGATCCTCCGGCTGGGCGGAAGGGGCGGGCGGCTCCGGCGCGTCCTCCGGTTCGGGGGTGGGCGTGGGTGCGGAGGAGGAATCCGGCGGCTCGGGGGAAGTTTTCTGATCCGGGGGCGGAGGGGTCTGCGTGCCGGAGGAAGAACCCTCCGGTCGGCCGGAACCGCTGGCCTGGCGGGGTGTCGCGTCCAGCGTCAGCCAGCCGAAACCGCGGAAATAGACCTCCGTCCAGGCATGAGCGTTCAGCCCGGTCACCAGCGCCTCTCCCGACTCGCCCGGCACCGCCAGATAGCCTTCCACGTAACGGGCGGGGAGCCCGGCCATACGGCAGAGAACGGTCAGGGCGGAGGCGAAGTAGGTGCAGTAGCCCTCCCGGGAAGTGAAGAGAAAATGCGTGACGAAATCCCGATCCGCCGGCTGATACGCCGCGTCCAGCGTATAGCGGTAATTCCGGCTGAGATAGTTCTGCAGGGCGAAGGCCTTCTCGTAGGGCGAGGACAGGTTCTCCGTGATCTCCGCTGCCAGCTGCCAGACGGGAGCCTCCAGATGGGAGGGCAGGGCGGTATAGGTTTCGAGCACGGAATCGTACTGCGGATCCTCCGCGGCCCCCGCCGCGTCCACCAGGGTGCCCAGCCCGGGATCCCCCGCCTGCATCAGGGGAGCGGTCACGGACCAGGTGTCCCCGGGCTGCAGATTTCGGGTCAGAAAGACCTCGGAGGAATTGGTAAAATACGGAACCAGCTCACCGCCCGCCCGCAGCTCCCGCACACGCTGGGGAAGGAACAGGGTGGAGGCGCCGGAGGAGAGCATGCGGACCGATACCTCCCGGGGCTCCGTCAGGGAGGAGGCCAGGCCGGAGGAGGGCAGATTCTGATCGAAAAGGACCGTCCGCTGCGGGGCCAGCCCGGAGGCGCTCCAGAGAAAGCGCCGGCCACCCAGGGAATTCCGCCAGGCGCGGCCGTCATATTCATTCATGACCACGCCCCGGAGATAGACTGTACGGGGTGCGGAAACCTGCATCACGGGATGATCCGTGGGCGCGGCTGGGCCGCCCAGCTGCGTGACGCCCTGGGGATAGAAGCCCTCCGTCGAGAGGGAAAAGACCTCCCGGGGCTCGGTGAAAAACAGCCGGTCCATGACCGCCTGCCGGAAGGCGTCCGCGCGATCCTTCAGCGCGGGGACGGTCAGCCCGCCCGGGGGAATCAGCAGCCAGGAACCGAGCAGCAGCGCGGCCGCGCAGGGCAGAACCCGGAGAAGGGATACTCCCGGATGATGATCCCGCACCAGGAGGCAGGCGGAAGCCAGCCCCGCCGGAAGCAGGCGAAGGATCAGATCAGGACGGTCCGTCTGCCAGATCACGATCAGGGAACCGACGAACAGGATGAGGGCCGGCGCGGCGCCGGCACTTTTACGGGTGGACAGGAAGCTGATCAGCGTCAGGAAGGCGGTCAGCAGCAGCGACGCCTCCCGGGAAATCAGGGGAAGGGCCCCGGGAACGCCCGAAACCTGCAGGGTCAGGGCCCGAAGCAGATCCGAGAGCAGGGAGAAACCGCCGTCGGAAAGCGCCCATGCCAGCAGGAGCGCGGCAAGGGCCAGCCCGCCCCAGAGCGCGCTTCTTCGGGTCAGGAAGATGCCCTCCAGCAGAAGGGCTCCCCCGGCCATCAGGGCGAGGCAGGGGAAAAACGGCGCGTCCAGACCCAGGGCGCCGAGGAAGGTGAGGGACAGCCCAGCGGACAAAAGAAGGGTCAGCAGCAGACCCTGGAGCTTTTCCGGAATCCGGTCCTTCAAGACGGCTGAACCTCCTTTCGGCCTTGGCCCGAAGATCGGGCGGCGGCGTTTTTCACTGTGTCACTGATCCTGATCCGTGTCGGCCTCCGCTTCGTTCCCATCTCCGGCCTCGGCGGCGCCGGGAATATCGGGCATGACGGGGGTCACCTCGATGCCGCCCATCCGAAGGCGTTCCACCAGCGGAAGAATCCGGGGATCCTCCGGGGCGAAGGAGACCAGATACAGCCGGACGGCGGGGCCGAGGCGGCGCATGCGCGTCATGATATCCACCATGGCGGAAGTCAGACGGGCGGAGATCACCACAAGGCAGCCGACCTTCCGCAGGCGTCTGCTTTCCAGCATCAGGACGCGCTCAAAGCGGTCCGGCTCGGAAAAATCGACCCGGGCGAGGCTTTCCAGCGCCAGGGGCATGCCCATGCCCTTCTCCAGCTCCACTGGATGGGCGCCGAAGAGGGGAAAATGGACGGACAGATCCTTGCCCTCCTGATCCGCGAAGACGGAGGCGGCCGTTTCCAGCAGGGCGTCCCGCAGGTCCGCCTCGGCCTCCGGACGGCCCCAGGAGGGGGGACGGGAGCAGTCCATCAGCAGGAGAACCTCCCGCAGGATGGGCTCATCAAACTTCCGGACGAGCAGCTCCCTCTTCCGCAGGGAGAGCTTCCAGTGAACCTTCTTCAGGGGATCGCCGGGCTGGAAGGCCCGGATGTCCGAGGGGGCGGACAGATCCTCGCTGGCCCGGGAAAGGCTTTCGCTGCCCGGATCCCCGGGAGCGAGGGGCAGCGGGTCCGTGGAAAAGCGCAGGGGCAGCACCAGCAGGCTGAACAGGGCCTGATCCACGGCTTTCCGGTATCGGAAAAAGCCGAGCAGATCCTCCACCGCCCAGGCCCGGACGCCGGGAGACCAGACGCCCACATGGGCGGCGCGGAAGGGAAGCGTCAGCGTCTGCAGCTTTCCGGGCACATCCCGCAGCCGGATCCACCGGACGGGAAGATCCTCCCCGGAAACAATTTCGAGCAGGATGGGTGCCACGGGAAGCAGCCCGCAGTGGCGCACCCGAAGCCGGAGCTCCGCCCGATCCCCCCGATGAACCGTCCGGGAATCCAGATCTCCGGAGAGGGAGAGGGTGCGGGCGGCCCAGAGCACGCTGAGGCCTCCGAAGAGCATCGTCAGCAGGATCAGGGCGGCCAGCCAGAGCAGCAGCCTGCTGCCCGTGGAAAGGGCGGCCAGCCCCAGCGCCGCGGCCAGCCCCAGCGGAAAGACGGCCCGGGAGGTCACAGCCGGACCGGCAC
>CAMVDI010000028.1 GCA_947166205.1 uncultured Clostridia bacterium | reverse complement strand
CCATGACCTGCTGCTTCAGCTGTTCATTGATCATGGCGTTGCCGCCGTATTTCACCACGACGACCTTCCCGGTATAATGCCGGATGTTGGGCAGGGCGGCGGTCAGCACCTCCGCCCGTTCCATATTCGTCAGCTCGTTTATCATTCCGGTTCCCTTTCCGGCGCCGCGGCCCTTTCCCGGCGGCGGCGCTCCGCGCTTAAGGCGCGTCAGCTCCGATAATCCCCGTTGATCTTCACGTAGTCATACGTCAGGTCGCAGCCCCAGGCGGTGGCCTCCGCCTGCCCCATCTTCAGGTCGCAGGTGAAGCGCACCGCGTCCCCGGACATGAGCCGCAGGGCCGTCTCCTCGTCAAAGGTCAGCACTTCCCCGTCCCTGCAGAAGCACAGGCGCTCCCCGTCCCCCTCGAGGAAAAGATCCACCTTTTCCGGATCGAAGGCGGGACCCGCGTATCCCAGGGCGCAGAGGACGCGCCCGCAGTTGGCGTCCTTCCCGAAGACCATGGCCTTGACCAGGCTGGAGGCGATCACGGACCGGGCCAGGATCCGGGCGTTCTCCTTCGTGTCCGCGCCGGTGACCCGCATCTCGATCAGCCGGGTGGCGCCCTCCCCGTCCCCGGCCATCCGGATGGCCAGATCCCGGCAGACGGTCATCAGCGCCTCCCGGAACAGGGCGAAGCTTTCGTCCTCCTCCCGGATGGGCCGGTTCTTCGCCTCGCCGTTGGCCAGGAGCAGCAGGGTATCGTTGGTGCTGGTGTCCCCGTCCACGGAGATCATATTGAAGGTATCCCGCACCACCTCGCTGAGGGCCTTCTGCATCAGGGCGGGATCCACGGCGCAGTCCGTGGTCAGGTAGGCCAGCATGGTGCACATGTTGGGATGGATCATTCCGGAGCCCTTGCTCATGCCCCCCAGGCGCACGGTCACCTCTCCGTCCCCCTCCGCGGCGGGCAGGGAGAAGGACACCGCCGTCTCCTTGTTGACCGTGTCCGTGGTCATGATGGCGCGGCTGGCCGCGGTGGCCGCCTCCGGGGTGGCCGCCAGGGTGCCCGCCATCTCCCGGATGCCGGCGGCCAGCCGGTCCAGGGGCAGCTGGGGCCCGATGACGCCGGTGGAGCCCAGCAGCACCGCCTCCGGGGCGATGCCCAGGGCCTTTCCCGCCTCCTCGGCGGTGGCCCGGCACATTTCCAGCCCCGGCGCCCCGGTGGCCGCGTTGGCGATGCCGGCGTTGACCACCACCGCGTGGAAGGGGCCGCCCCTCCCCAGGGCCTCCTGATCCCAGACCACCGGCGCGGCCTTGACCCGGTTGGTGGTGAACGTTCCCGCCAGTCCGCAGGGCGCGGCGCTGAAGATCATCGCCATGTCGTCCCGTCCCCTGTATCTGATGCCCGCGGCGCAGCGGGCGGCCTGAAAGCCCCGGGCGGCGGTCACGCCGCCGGAAACTGCCTGAATGCTCATGTTTCCTCTCCTATAAATCGGGTGATATTCTTTTCGTTCAGCACGAACTCGTAGTAGTTCACGTCTCCCCGCTTCCATCCGATCTGCCGCCAGAAGGCGTTGCCCCCGTCGTTCCGGGCGAAGGCGATCAGCGCCACCTTGTTGATCCCCATTTCGCGCAGGGCCTTCATGCAGTATCCGACCATGCGGGTGCCGATCCCCCGGCGGCGCCAGCCCTCCGCCACGCAGACGTGGTACAGGGAGCCCTGCCGCCCGTCGGACCCGCAGAGGATGGAGCCCACCACCCGGTCCCCCGCCCGGGCCACCACGCTGGTGGTCGGGTTCCGCTCCAGAAAGCGGCGGACATCCTCCCGGGAATCGTCCAGTGCCCGGATGCCGAAGCCCCGGATGGTCAGCCACAGGGCATGGACCTGGTCATAGTCCTCCGCGGTCATGGGAGAGAGCGTCACCGCTTCCTCCCCGCCGCCTTCGCCGGCCTTCGCCGGCGGAACACGCGCCGTATCCGTCATGCGGGCACCACCAGTCCCGTCTCCTCGGGCAGACCCAGCCGGAGATTCATGTTCTGGATCGCCGCGCCGGAGGCGCCTTTGCCCAGATTGTCGAACCGGGCCACCAGGAGCAGGCGCTCCTCCGTCCCGTGGACGGAAATCTCCATATCGTCCCGCCCGGCCAGGGCGCCGGCGGACAGGAAGCCCGCCTCGTCCGCCGCCTCCCGGAAGCGGATCAGGCCCTTTCCGTAGCAGGCGCGGTACACCTCCCGGATCTCCTCCGGGGAAGCCTCCGTCTCCGCCGGGGTCAGCGGCACGGTCACCTCCATGCCCGCGTAGTACGGCGCCACGATGGGGCAGAAAACCGGCGGATGCTCCAGCCCGGCCAGGGCCGCCATCTCCGGCAGATGCTTGTGGGTCTGGGCCAGCCCGTACTGCCGGGGAGCCCGGTACAGCTCCGGAAGCTCCGGGGCCTCATATTCCGCGATCATCTTTTTCCCGCCGCCGGAATACCCCGTCAGCGAGAAGCAGCTGAGCCGCGCGTCCGCCCGGATCAGCCCCGCCGCCCGCAGCGGCGCGGCCAGAGCCAGGAAGCCGCTGGCGTGGCAGCCGGGATTCGCGATGCGCTTCGCCCCGCGGATCTCCTCCCGCTTTCCGGGCAGCTCAGGCATGCCGTAGACCCAGCCGGGGGCGACCCGGTGGGCCGTGGAAGTGTCAATCAGGGTCACGTCTGCGCTGCTCACCAGGGCAACGGCCTCCCGGGCCGCCGCGTCCGGCAGGCAGAGAAAGGAGATCTCCGCCCTGTCAAGCGCCTCCGCCCGGGCGGCGGGATCCTTGCGCAGATCCTCCGGCAGGGTCATCAGCTCCAGATCCTTCCGGGCGGAAAGCCGCTCCCGGATCCGCAGCCCCGTGGTCCCGGCGCTGCCGTCAATAAACACCTTTGTCATCCCGAATCCTCCGGCCGTTTATGCGAAAAGGGCAGGCGCGGAAGCCCGGCCGCCCCTTCGCGGGAATATGCAGAGAAATATACACCAAGCTCTGTTGAATGTCAATAGGATCCGGCGGATTCTCCAGCGAATATATGCGCATATTTCCGCATATATTCATCCTGTATGCGTCTCCGCCGGCATTGAAATCCCGGGGCTTTCATGATAGAATGAATCCAGATGAAGCCGCCGGCCCGGGCCGGGGCGAAAAACCGCGCGGACAGGCGGCCCGCCCCCGGGGGGCGAGGCCGGAAGCCGGGATTCCCGGCCGCCTGCGGGCGCTTATATGTAAGGAGGATGGACAGATGTCGGAGACGAAAAAACAGCTCAGGGCAGCCTTTGTCGGCTCGGAATGTTATCCTTTTGTGAAGACGGGCGGCCTGGGGGACGTGATGTACGCCCTGCCCCGGGCGCTGGTCCGGGAGGGGGTTGAGGTGCGGGTCATGCTGCCGCTGTACGCCTGCATGCCCCAGAAGTACAAGGATCAGCTGACCTGGAAGGGCTCCTTCATGATGGACCTGACCCAGGACGGGCGGACCTTCTTCGTAGGCATCATGGAGATGACCCTGAACGGCGTGATCTACGACTTTATCGACAACCGGGAGTTCTTCGACTGGGGAAATCCCTATACCGGCCTGTGGGAGGACATCCCGAAGTACTGCTATTTCTCCAAGGCGGTGCTGGCGGTGATGAACTATCTGGAGTGGGTGCCGGACGTGATTCACTGCCACGACTGGCAGGCGGCGCTGACGCCGGTCTATCTGCGGACCCGTTTCGCCGAAACGCCGGTGGCGGCGGCTTCCACCGTGCTGACGATCCATAACCTGCGGTTCCAGGGCATCTGCTCCATCGATCATCTGAAGTTCTGGACCGGCCTGCCGGACGAACTGTTCAACTATCCGGTCTTCAAGGTCAATGACTGCGAAGCCAACATGTTCAAGGGCGGCCTGGCCTTCGCGGACCGGATCACCACGGTCAGCGAGACCTATGCCAAGGAGATCCGGACTAGCTTCTACGGCGAGGGGCTCAACGCCCATCTGGCCTATCATCAGGCCAAGACCCGGGGCATCGTCAACGGGATCGACGTGGAGCAGTGGAACAGCGCGGAGGACGCCCTGCTGCCCGTCCGATACGGGCGGGAGAACGTGCTGCAGCAGAAGTGGCTCAACAAGCTGGAGCTGCAGCGCCGGCTGGGCCTGCAGGAGGACGCGGGCAAGTTCGTGCTGGGGCTGGTTTCCCGGCTGACGGATCAGAAGGGCCTGGACCTGGTGAACGCTGTTTTCGAGGACATGCTGGACGACAACACCCAGTTCGTGGTGCTCGGAACCGGCGACCCCCGCTACGAAGGCGCCTTCCGGTACTACGAGAACGTGCACCGGGGGCAGGTCTGCTCCTGCATCATGTATGACGAGGGCCTGGCCCACCTGATCTACGGCGGCGCCGACGCGCTGCTGGTGCCCAGCCTGTTCGAGCCCTGCGGGCTCACCCAGCTGATCGCCATGCGGTACGGCACGGTGCCCATCGTGCGGGAGACCGGCGGCCTGAAGGACACGGTGGCCCCCTACGCGCCGGACGGCTCCGCGGGCAACGGGTTCACCTTCCGGGAATACCGGGCGGACCTGCTGCTGGACGCGGTGGTCCGGGCCCGGACGGTCTATACGTCGAACCGCCCCGCCTGGGACGGGATCGTCTGCCGGAATATGGAAAAGGACGTGTCCTGGGACGGCTCCGCCCGGAAGTATCTGGATCTATACGAGGAGCTGAGCCGGAAATAGGGAACCGCCGATGAACCGCCCGCGCGGAAAGCGCGGGCGTATTTCCGGAGGTTCCGGTGCGGCGCCGGAGACGGCCCGCGGAAGGGGAGAGACATATGTCGGAAACCGGATCTGCAAGACGCTACGGCTGCCCGTCCTGCGGCGGCGGGCTGCGGTATGATATCGCGTCGAAGAAAATGATCTGCGACCGGTGCGGGTCGCTGACCGCGATCGGGGATCTGCCGAAGGATCAGCCGGAGGAGACCCTGGAGGTGACGGAGTACCACTGCCCCCAGTGCGGCGCCATGGTCTACTCCACGGATCAGGAGATCACCAGCTTCTGCAGCTTCTGCGGCAGCGACGTGGTTCTGACAGGAAAGATGGGCCGGACCCGGCGGCCTGCCCGGATCGTGCCTTTTTACATAACCCGGGAAGCATGCGAGGCGGCCTACCGGAGGCACCTGAAGACCTACCTGCTGGCGCCCCCGGCGCTGAAGAAGGCGGAAACCTGTTCCCACTTCCGCCCCGTCTACGTGCCCTTCTGGTCCTACTCGGTGGAGGCAGACGGCCCCGCCTTTCTGGAGGGGTACAGGAGCTATACCGAGGGGGGGAAACGGTATGACGAAACCTATGACCTGAGCATGGACGCGCATATCCGGCAGTACGGTATCCTGTACGACGCCTCCACGGCCTTCGAGGATGAGACCTCGGCCCAGCTGAAGCATACGACGCGCCAGGCGGAGCCCTTCCATCCGGCGTACCTGAGCGGCTTTTACGCCCAGGGGGCGGATGTGCCCCCGGAAACCTACGAGAGCGAGGCGGCCGCCGCCGCCGTAAAGCTGTTCATGGAGAAGGTAAAGGAAGATACCGGCATGGTTTCCGTATCCCTGATGGGCCGGCACCTCTCCGAAAACTTCGGTCTGCCCGACGCCAGGTACCGGGAGGAGCTGGTGATGATGCCGGTCTGGCTCCTGGCCCACCGCCAGGGGCAGCGGGTGGTCTATACCGCCGTGAACGGGCGGGACGGCAGCGTGGTCTGCGATGTCCCGGTCAGCAACGGGAAGGTTATGGGCGTGACGGCGGGGCTTGCGGCGGGGCTGTTCCTGTTTCTGCAGAGGTTCCAGACGCTGAAGCCGGATCTGCTGCTGGCCCTGTGCGCGCTGATCGCCCTGATCATCCAGAACCTGTTCGGCGGATTCCAGAAGCGTCTCCATTCCCGGAGGACCCGGGCCTACGAGCCGGACTTTTCGGCGGACGGCCGGGCCTACGTCGGACCGGTCCAGTCCACGCTGCAGAAGAAGAGCGGAAAGCTGACCGACACGGAAGAGAAGAAGCAGGTCGGAAAGCTGTCTTCCCTGCTTTCTTTGGTGGGCTCCATCGTGCTCATTCTTCTCATCGCCGAGGTCCGAAGCGGCTTCCGGCTCCGGATGCCGTCCTTCGGGCAGCATGGCTCCGCCCTGCTGATCGTGGCGGTGTCCTCTGCGGTGATGCTCTTTCAGTTTATCCGCCGCATAAAGGCGCCGGAGTACGGGCCCGTCCTGCTCCGGCTGATTCCCTGCCTGGCCTGTCTGGCCGGGCTGGTCTCCCTGCTCATGAATCAGGCGGAGGATCTGGTGTACTATGCCTGCGCGGGAGCCATCCTGCTGGCCGCGATGCTGGAGCTGATCATCGTGAACCGGGAGCATAACGAATATGCCTCCCGCCCGGTACCGTTCTTCGGCGGAGAGGAGGGGGAGGAAGCATGATCCACCGTAAATATCCGGCGCTTCTGTCGGTTCTGCTCGCTCTGTTTCTCCTGATCCCGGCGGCCTTCGGGGCCGCGGAGAACCGGGAGGAGCCCGCGGCGGAGGAAAACGCCCTGCCCGCTTCGGAGGAGACAGCACTGCCCGCTTCGGGGGAGACAGCACTGCCCGCTTCGGGGGAGACAGCACTGCCCGCCGGGGCGGCAGGGGTCGTTCCCCTGATTCAGGACGACGCGGATCTGCTGACCGCCGTGGAGGAGGAACAGCTGTATCAGCGGATGCTGCCCCTCTGCGCCTACGGAACACCCATGTTCTGGACCACGACGGAGGGCGGGGACTTCGAATACAACGCGGCTGCCTTCTTCCACAAGTATCTGAAAAACGGCCAGAGCGGCGCGCTCTTTGTCATCAACATGAAGGTCCGCCAGGTGACGGTCTTCTCCGACGGGGCGATCCACCAGACGGTGGCCAACGCGGATGCCGAAACGATCGCGGACAACGTGTTCCGCCTGGCGCGGGACGGAAGGTATTACGACTGCGCGGAAAGCGCTTTCGACCAGATTCTGCGCCTGATGAAAGGGGAGGAGATCGCACGGCCCATGAAAACCGCCAGCAACGCGCTGCTGGCGCTGGTGCTGACGCTGCTGGCGGTCTATCTGTATCTCAGCCGCAGGTATGAAAACCCGAAGGCCGGAAAGGCAAACTCCGCCCTGCCGGTGACCGCCGGCGCGGCCGCGGTGTTTTCGGCGTCGTTGGCGAACAAGGTCACCCACATGACAAAGCAGTCTGTCACGGATCTGCGCGACAGCGGCGGAGGAGGCGGCTTCTCCGGCGGCGGCGGCGGCGGCGGCGGGGGAGGCGGCGGCTTCTCCGGCGGCGGCGGAAGCCACGGATTCTGAGAACCATCGGATCATGATCAAAGAGCTGCGGGTGCTGCAGCTCTTTTTACGCAGGAAGGACGGGAGTCCCCCTGCTCCGGCCTGAAGCGCGGGGCGCCGGGCGGGGAGGGGGCCTTCCGGAAGGAGGCTGGCGGATGGCGATTACGGCATACTGCAAAAAGTGCAACCGGGAGGTGGAGCCGGGGGAGATCTGCCCCCGGTGCGGAACCCGGCTGGCGAAGACGGCGGTCCACGCCGCCTGGGTCGTGGAGCGCACGCCCGCGGCGGACTGGATGTGCTGGAACGCCGTGATGCGCTGGCTGCTGCCGGCGGGCACCGCCGTGGTGCTGCTGGCGCTGATCATTCAGGGGATCTCCGGCGGCCCGGAGGCCGTGGAAAGCCTGTTCCGGGGCAGCTTTCCCCTGACGCTGCTCCTGCTCTTCCTCGCGGCCGCCGCCGGGGTGGCCGCGGTGCTGCTGATCCGGGGAAAGGAGCTGCTGGACTGCGTGGTGGACAGCCGGGGCGTCCACGTGACCTGCTATGTCCCCCGGCCCACGGCCCTGAAGCTGCTGGCCCGGGGAAAGTCCCCCCGCCTGCTGGACCAGGTGAACTGGGAGGCGGAAGCCCCCGTGCTCCGGCTGGAGGAGCGGGATCTTCCCTGGCGCGCGGTGGCCCGGGTGCAGCTCTGGCCGGAAAAATGCTACATCCTCTTTTACGCCCCCGCCTGGTGGCTGCGGATCCCGCTGCGCTGCACGCCCTTCTCCTGGGAGGACGCCCTGTTCTTTGTCCGGGACAAGCTGGGCAAAAAGAAAAAGGTGATCCTGCCGGATCACCTGCGGACCCCCGCCGCCCCGAAGGCGGCTTCCGCGGGCACCCCGCCCCGGAGAACCGCCCGGGCCGCCCGGATTCCTGAGGAAAACGAAGATCCCTTCCCGGAGGAGCGGGATGCCCCGCCCCGGAGAGTCCCCCGGGCTGCCCGGGTTCCTGAGGCGGAAAACGAAGATCCCTTCCCGGAGGAGTCCGAAGCCCCGGCTCCCGGGGTTCCGTGGGAGGAGGAGCCTGCCGCGGAAGGGGAGGATCCGGAGGCAGTTCCACCCTCCGCCGGGGAGCAGCTCTCCCTGGACATCTGAATCCCGGATCCTGAATCCTGAATCCTGAATCCCGGATCCTGAATCCTGAATCCAAAAAAACGAAACAAACGCGCAGCCGCGAAAAAAGCGGCAGGCCGCACCGGACGGCGGCCTGCCGCGCTGTTTTTTCTCAGGAAAGGGCCGCCTCCCGCGGCCGGTTCTCCAGCATGTACCGCTCGAAGTCTTCCCGGGGCAGCGGGCGGGAGAAATAATACCCCTGGATGATATCGCAGCCCATGGCCTTCAGGGCGGAGACCTGCTCCGCGGTTTCGACGCCCTCGGCGATGGTGGGAATCTCAAAGGATTCCGCCAGCCGGATCATGGCTTCCAGCAGCCTCGTGTCCTTCCGCTCCCGGAAGGCGTTCCGGATAAACTGCATATCCAGCTTCAGGACGTCGATGGGCAGGGTGGAAAGCATGTTCAGCGAGGAATAGCCGGATCCGAAATCATCCATCTCGATCCGGAATCCCAGGGCCCGCAGCTTCCGGACCGTCTCCACGATCTGGTCCGAATCCTCGGTATAGGCGGACTCCGTCACCTCCAGCAGCAGGTCCTCATAGCTCAGGCCGTTGGATTCGACGATCTCCCGCAGCTGGCCGATCAGCCCGGGATCGAACAGATCGACCCGGGACACGTTGACGGAGACGGGCAGGGTGATCCCCAGCCGGGTTTTCCAGTCCCGGATCAGGGCCGCCGTCTCCTCCCAGACGTACTGATCCAGATCCCGGATCAGGCCGTTGTTTTCGAACAGGGGGATAAAATCCCCGGGGTTCACCCGGCCCAGCTTCGGATGCTCCCAGCGGACCAGGGCCTCGGCGCTGCTCAGGAAGGGCTCCTCCGCCCGGATGTTGAACTTCGGCTGGAAGCAGACCCGGAACTGCCTTTCCCGGAGCGCGGCGGGGAAGTCCTCGATCAGCTGCTCCGCCAGCAGCTCCTTCTCGTGCATGGAGTCGTCATACAGCCCCACGGACCGGGTCAGGCTGTCCCGGAGCGTATCCGCCGCCATCTTCGCCCGGTCAAAGCGCCGCTCGATATCCAGCGACTTGTCCGCCCGGCTGTAGACGCCGATCCGGAGCCGGACCCGGCTGCCGCCGCGCTCCCCGTCCTTCATGGGGACGGAGGCCCGCTCCAGCAGCTGGTCATAGTCCGCCCCGCTGGGGCAGTAAATCATGAAGGTATCCGCCCCGGCGCGGCAGGCGATGCCCCCCGCGCTCCGGGCCGAGAGGCGCACCCGCTCCGCCACGCGCCGGAGCACGTCGTCGCCGGAGGCCTTGCCGTACCGGTCGTTGATGGAGTGGAAATGACGGATGTCCACCAGGACCGCGTCCATGGGGGCGTCCCGGTGAAAGCTGTCCATCTGGGCCGCGTAGCGATAGAAGAACTCCTTGTTGTACAGCCCGGTCAGCAGATCCCGCTCCGTCCAGCGCAGCAGGTCCCGGTCCTCGGAGAGCTCGATGATCCGCTGCACCCGGGCCAGGATGACGCTCTGCTGGGGATAGGGCTTGGGAATGAAGTCGATGGCGCCCAGGGTCAGGCACTCCACCTCCGCCCCGCTGTCCACGGTCATGACGATGACCGGGATCCGGGCGAAGCGGGTGTCCGCCTTCACCTCCCGCAGCAGCTCCAGCCCGTGGAAATCCGGCAGATTCAGATCCAGCAGGATCAGGCTGATCTTTTCCGCCTGGGCCCGGAGCGCGTCCAGCGCCTCCCGGCCCGTACCCGCCTGGATCACCTCATAGCGGCCTTCCAGGTACATCTTCAGGATTTCCTGATTGGTATAATCGTCCTCAACCAGCAGGATCCTTCTTTTTTCAGCAGTGGGGCGAAAACCTTCCTGACTCCCTGACACGCTTGCCTTCCTCCCCTTCTCCTTCATCCCGGCCTCCGGCCGCGGCCCTTCCGCCGGGCGGAAGCGGCCGCACCGTCAGCGGTAGACCGTAAAGTTCGCCACATCGTACATCAGCCCGTCCACAAAGAACTGGAACTGATACCGGCCGGTGGGAATCTCCTTGTAGTCATCCTCCACGTCGTTCAGCCAGTCCGTCATCATGGAATAGGTCATGTACCGGTAGGAATACCGGTTCTCAAAAGTGAAGGTATCCCAGGAGTAGACCCGTCCGCAGTAGCCCAGAGGGGTCTTCAGCGCCAGCTTGGCGGAGTAGACCCGGTCATACTTCAGCCGGGGCCAGTAGACCCGGACGTCGAAGGTTTTGTTGGGCCGGTTCTGCAGATCGCTGATGGAGAAGGAGGTCTCCGTCAGCCGGAGGAAATTGCCCGTGGAATACTCCTTGTACACGCCGTAGGGCACCGTGTAATACACATAATCGCTGGAGGAGCCGTTCGTCACCGTGATCTTGTACGTCTCCCCGGGGATCAGGTGCGTCAGGATGACCGAGGTGGACCGGGTGGACTGATAATAGTTGTAGTTCGGCTTCCAGTCGTCCAGCCGGTACTTGATGTCGTAGGACGAGGAGGAGGAGGAATCGTTCCACCGGACCCGGACGTTTCCGTCGGAGGTGGAGCTCACCTGGATGTTGGAGATCCCGGATTTCGCCGAGGCGGCGGAAACCAGGCTGACCATCAGGAAAACAGTCAGAAGAAAGAATACAAAACCTCTTTTACGCATGCGGCGACCCTCCGATCCGGTTCGTTTTTTCGGCAGGGGAAAAAGCAGCCCCCTGAGCAAACAGCAACAAAAACATCCGCTGACGGAATTATACAACAAGTCCGTCCATGCTTTCAAATCTTTTTTTGGATTCTGCCGCCCCGGCGCCGCGGGCCCCGGTCAGAAGAGCACGCTCAGCGCCTGCATCACCGTGTCCACGCCGATCAGCTTCACGCCCTCCGGCGGGTTCTGGATCCGGCGGGCGTTCTCCCGGGGGATCACAAGGGTCGTGAACCCCAGCCGCGCGCATTCCGCGACCCGGCGCTCGCACTGGGGAACCGTCCGGATCTCCCCGGCCAGGCCCACCTCCCCCATGACGGCCACCTCCGCGCCCACCGCCATGTCCTTCAGGCTGGAGGCCACCGCCGCGCAAAGGGCCAGGTCCGCCGCGGGCTCGCTGAGCTCCAGACCCCCCGCCACGTTGATGTACACATCCTGATTATAGCTCCGCTGGCCGGCCCGCTTCTCCAGCACCGCCAGCAGCATGGCGATCCGGCCCGCGTCCGCGCCGTTGACCGTGCGCCGGGGCGAATTCAGAAAGCTCTGGCTGGTCAGGGCCTGGACGTCGCACAGCAGGGGCCGGCTTCCCTCCAGGCCGCAGAACACGGTGCTTCCGCTGGCGCCCTTGGCCCGGTGGCTCAGAAGCTCCTCGCTGGGGTTCGCCACCACCTGCATGCCCCGGCCCGTCATCCGGAAGACGCCCAGCTCGTTGACGGAGCCGAAGCGGTTCTTCACCGCCCGCAGCAGCCTGTAATCCTGCTGCCGGTCCCCCTCGAAGTACAGCACCACGTCCACCATGTGCTCCAGCATCCGGGGCCCCGCGATGGCGCCGTCCTTGGTCACGTGGCCCACCACGAACATGGAGGTGCCGCTCTCCTTGCACAGGCGCATCAGAAGGCTGGTGCTCTCCCGGATCTGGGAGACGGACCCCGGCGCGGATGCCATCTCCGGCCGGTACATGGTCTGGATGGAGTCCACCACCGCCACGTCCGGCTGCAGCTCCCTGATCTTCGCCTCCACCGCGTCCAGGGCGTTTTCCGCCAGCACGTACAGCCCGGGGGCGTCGATCTCCAGCCGCCGCGCCCGCAGCTTGATCTGCCGGGCGCTTTCCTCGCCGGAGATGTAGAGCACCCGCTTTCCCGCCAGGGCCAGGTTCGCGCAGACCTGCAGCAGCAGCGTGCTCTTTCCGATGCCCGGATCCCCGCCGATCAGCATGAGCCCGCCTTCCACGATGCCCCCGCCCAGCACCCGGTCCAGCTCGCTGATGCCCGTGGGCGTCCTGAGGGCCGTGTCCTCCGGGATATCCTTCAGCAGCAGGGGAGCCGCCCCGGTGCCGGGCCGCTGGTTGGCCGCGATCTTCGCCGGAGCCGCCGGCGCCGCGGCCGCGGATATGCTCTCCTCCAGCGTGTTCCACGCGCCGCAGGCCGGGCACCGGCCCACCCAGCGGGGCGTCTCGTACCCGCAGGCCGTGCAGGCATAGACCGATTTGATTTTCGCCATGATACCGCGTCCTTCCTCCGGTCCCGGGATTCCCCATCCCGAAAGCTTCCCGGCTTCGCCGGGAAGCGGGTTCCGGTTCTCCGCCGGCTTTGCCGGGAAGCCGGATTCCTTATTCATTCCCGGCGCGGCCGGGAAGCCTGTGATTCGTTTTCCCCCGGCCTGTCCGCCGGGAATGCCGGTTCCGTTTTTCCCCCGGCCTGTCCGCCGGGAATGCCTCTGATTCTTACCCCAGGGCGCTGGAGGTGGCTTCCTCCTCATACTGCCTTGTATACAGCCGGTAATAGTATCCCCGGGCCTTCAGCAGCTCCTGATGCGTGCCCTGCTCCACGATCTTTCCGTCCTGCACCACCAGGATCAGGTCCGCGTTCCGGACCGTGGAAAGCCGGTGGGCGATGACCAGGGAGGTGCGCCCGGCGATGACGGTCTCGATGGCGGACTGGATCTTCTGCTCCGTCAGGGTATCCACCGAGGCGGTGGCCTCATCCAGCACCAGGATCCGCGGATCCGCCAGAATCGCCCGGGCAAAGGAGATCAGCTGCTTCTCGCCGGTGGAGAGCAGGTCCCCGCCCTCGCCCACGTCCGCGTCCAGGCCCTTGTCCATCCGCCGGACCACCTCGTCCGCGGAGACCAGCTCCAGCGCCCGCCGGATCTCCTCCTCCGTGGCGTCCGGGCTGCCGTACAGCAGGTTCTCCCGGATCGTCCCGGAGAACAGGTGGGGCGTCTGCAGCACGTAGCCGATGGCGCTGTGCAGCCAGAGCTGGGACCTTTCCCGGGCGTCCCGGCCGTCGATCAGCACCTGCCCCTCCGTGGGCTCAAAGAACCGGCACACCAGGTTCACCAGGGTGCTCTTGCCGGCGCCGGTTTCCCCCACGATGGCGATGTTCGATCCGAAGGGGATCTTCAGATTGAAATGCTCCAGCACATACTCATCCCCGTCGGGATAGCGGAAGGACACGTCCCGGAATTCAATATCCCCCCGGATCGGCTCCCAGTTTTCCCGCTTCGGCTCAAAGCTGTCCCCGTACAGGCGGATGACTTCCTCCGAATCCTTCACGTCCGGCTCCGTGCCAAGAAGCCGGGTCAGACGCTCGATGTTCACCTGGGTGGTGATCACGTCCGAGATCGCGTCCACGATCCAGCGGACAG
>CAMVDI010000027.1 GCA_947166205.1 uncultured Clostridia bacterium | reverse complement strand
GTGCTTTACAAGTAAGCGCGGAGCCTGGCAGCCCGTCTGACGATTGTGGGCTGTCCGGCACAGGAAACAGAAACACTGAAGAAGAATTGAATAACGTTAAGATGACAGCCTTCAGAGTGTAAAAAGCTCCGGAGGCTTCTTTCTTTTCGTTTTCTGCGGGAGCTTTATCGCCCCCAGCATTACCAGTGAACGCAGCCCCTTCTGGAGCATGAACTTCTCGTCCGAGAGAACATCCTTGACTTCCTTAATAAGGGATCGAGGGAATTCCGGGTGTTCTGAAATTGTTTTTGGTGCCGCTAGGCTATCGGGACTTTTTCAGTGGTCTCGGACCGTCCCTCTGTTCCACCGTCCCTCTGTTCCACCAGGAGATTGAGGGCCAGCACAGAGGCGGTAGGTTACATAATCGTGCTCCAGCACATGATCGGGGAAGATCATATACCGGATCATCGGAAAGAGAATCATCACCAGCAGGAGAAGCAGCGCCGGGGTACGGGGAGCGAGCCCCGCGGAGGGGCGCTTCCGGCTCCAGGGCTTCAGGCGGATCAGCCGGGACAGAAGACTTCAAGACGGAAAGCATCCTCTTTTCATACATACGGGACGCGCGCTCCCGGAAAATCTCCGGCCGGGATCCCCCGGGTTTCCCCCGGAAACGGGGACATCCGCCGGGCTTCCCTCAGGAACGTTGATATCATAACACTTTCCGCATCCCGGTTCAAGCCGGGGATCCGCCGCCGGCTTCGGTTCCGGGACGGGCGCAGGCGGCCCGGAAAGCCTTCCGCAGGGCGCCCAGAGCCGTCCGCAGCAGGGCGGAGAGCAGCAGCGCGGCCACGAAGGCGGCGGCAGCCCGGGTCAGCCCCACGGGATCATTCGGAAGGAAGGGACTTGGGTCCGCCATATAGATCCGCTCGTGGATCAGATACATCTCCAGGGAAAAGGTCCCGACCGCGCAGACGGCCCGGTACAGCGGGGAACGGCGTTTCGGAAGGGAACAGAGAAATCCGTGGGCCAGGGCCAGGGCCACCGCCCACAGCCCGTAGGCGTAGCGCCGAAGAAAGATCAGGGAGCCGGGAATCCGGGAGACCGCCGCCAGCCCCGCCAGAGACAGGGGAATGCAGAGGAGGGGAATCCAGCGGGGAATCCGCTTTCCTTCCAGGGCGGCCTTTCCGAAGGCTGTGCCGGCCAGAAAAACCGGAATCCGGGTCCACAGGATCTCCGTCTGATCGAAATAGGCGGGCTGCCAGGCCCGGAGCAGCAGCGACGCGCCGACGGAGAGAAGGCCCGCCGCCGCGGCGCCGCCCGGGCCGAAGCGCCGGATCAGCCGCCAGATCAGGGGGAAGAGCAGATACAGCAGCAGAAGAAGCGTGAAATACCAGTAGCCGATTTGGGCCTGGCCGGGAAACAGAATCCCCAGCAGGGATACCTGACCCAGCCAGTCCGCCAGGCCTTCCGTTTCCGTAAGACTGTAATAGAGGACGCAGACGGTCAGCACAGGGGGCAGCACCAGGGAAAAGCGGCGGCGGTAGAAATCCCGGACGGGACGGGGCGAAGACTCCCGCAGGCGGGAGAAGGAATAATACAGCCCGAACCCGGACAGGAACAGGAAGAGATCCACCCCGCAGTTACCGGTCTCCTTCAGCCGGTTCAGCACGCCCACCAGGCGCGCCGAGGTCAGCAGGGGAGACTGGAAAAAATCCAGAAAATAGGAATGGAACAGCGCGACCCAGAGGGTCGCCAGCCCCAGCAGGTGAGGACGCGCGGCGGAAAGATTCCGCAGGTCAAAGCCCTTTCCTTTTTCCATGGTTTCCGATCCCTCCCGGCCCTGCTGCCTTCCGCCCTGTCGGGCGGAGATTGTTCCGAAATGATACCAACCGGTTCTGTTCTCCGCCGCTTTCGGGCGGAGATTGTTCCGGAATGATACCAACCGGTTCTGTTCTCCGCCGCTTTCGGGCGGAGATCTCCCCGAAATTATACCACCCGGGGGAAGCATTGACAACAAATATGACGATTTGTTTTCGAGCGTATCTGAATATTGACATTACGATAAAGAAAATATAAAATAATTGTTACGGAATTACGACTATCTGTAATTCCCGCTGGTTTTTGCGCGGTTTCGCGTCAAAAACGGCAAAGCAGAAGAACTGGCCGGTCCGCCGCGACGCGGCGGACACAGGAAAGGATCGGTCCGGCGGAGCCGGGGCCCCGCGGCGGCGCGGCGGCCTCCGCCGGCGGCTGCGCACGGCAGGCGGCACAAGAAGGATAAGACCGGGCTCCTGCGGAGCCGGGGCCCCGCGGTGGCGCGGCGCCCCCTGCCGGCGGCTGCGCGGCGGCAGCCGAATGACGCAAATGACGCAAATGATGCAAAGGAAGGAATCGGAATGGCAAAGCTGAAAGGCATACTCCCCCGGATCGCGATCGTCCTGTTCGCGGCGGCACTGGCCTTTTACGCGCTGTGCGTGACCTGCATGGGGAGGGGAAACGTGGAAGCGGCCCGGCCGGACGCGGCGGCGGAGTTCCTGACAAATCTGACCGCGCCTGTGGGAAACGGCCGGATCTCCCAGGCCATGTCCCGGCTGCAGGCTGGTGACTTCACGGCCGCGGCGGCGATCTTTGCCCTGGTCTGCTTCCTGGGGGAACTCTGCTTCCAGGGACGGAAGCGGGCCGCTCTCCGGCGGGCGATGATGAAGCTGGTGAGCCCGCCCGTGCTGGCGGCGGCGGTGGTTCTCTGGGTGATCTTTCGGCTGAACAACACCAGCCTGTACGCCTGGAGCGAATATATCGGGGGAAACAGCGGCTCTCCGCTGATCGGAACCGCCCGGACCATCCGCCGGGATGAATTCTCCGCCTGGACGCCCATGGCGCTTTCCCAGGAGTACACGGGCTGGGCGCGGAAGACCTCCCTGATCGGAAACGGAACCGACGTCACCTGGGTCAGCATGGGCGGGCTGCCGGCGAAGGATATCACCCTGATCTTCAAGCCCCTGTACTGGGGATTTCTGATCCTCGGATCCGACCGGGGACTCAGCTTCCTGACCGTGGCCCGGCTGGCGCTGCTCTTCGCGGTCTCCTACCGGACCGCCCTCATCTATTCCGGAGAGAAACGGGGCATGAGCCTGGCGGCGGCGGTGATCCTGACCTTCTCCCCCATGATTCAGTGGTTCTTCAGCCAGAGCATCGCCGAGGTGCTGATCTTCGGCCAGGGGATGATCCTCGCCGTGTACGGCCTGACCCGAAGCGGAACACCCCGGGCCCAGACGCTGTACGGGCTGCTGCTGGGCTGGCTGACCGGGTGCCTGATCCTGGTCGGATATCCCGCCTGGATCATTCCCATGGTCTATCTGGTGCTGCTGATGAGCGCCTATCTGTTCACCCGGCCCTCGGTGGAGGACCGGAAGGGGAAGACGCTCCGGCTGCTTGCGGGCCTGGTTCCGAGCCTGATTCTGCTGGGGATCGTGGTCTATAACAGCTGGGATACCCTGATGGCGGTCAGGAACTCCCTCTATCCCGGACAGCGGCTGATCACCGGGGGGCTCTCCGACGCGGAGGTCACGGGGGAAGTCTGGAATCAGGGATTCCGGATCGATCTGGCCAGCATCTTCTTCCCGCTGGACACGGCGAATTTCCGGATGTCCAACGAGGTGGACGCCTCCCCGCTGCTGAGCTTCGCCCCGGCGGGCCTGCTGCTGAGCCTGGAGCATCAGCTGCGGGGGAGAAAGGCGGACCGGCTGGAGGCGGCGGTCATCGCCTTCATGGCTTTCTTCTGGATCTTCACCTTCGTCCGCTTCCCGGAATGGTTCTGCGTGGGAACGCTTCTTTCCCAGTGCAGCCGGCCCTATTTTCCCATCGCCATGTGCGAGGTTTTCCTGCTGGTCCGCGCCAGGGCCCGGGGCGGCGTCCGGGATCCGAAGCTGGCGGCCGCCTTCACGCTGGGCAGCACCGCGCTGAACATGGCCGGCATCATGTACTCCGGGCTGCTGGACCTGAAGCCCGCGCACCTGGCGGTCTTGACGGTTCTGTACCTGTTCATGTATGCTATGATCTACGGGAATTTCCGCCCCGGCGTCGTCCGGCTGGTTCCCTACTTCATCAGCTGTGTGGTTCTGATGGCAGGAGCCTTTGTGAACCCCATCCAGTCCGGGCTTGACATGCTGGATCGCTACACGCTGGTCCGGACGCTGAAGGAGATGGACGACAGCCCCGGGGATCTTTACGCGCTGGAGGCGTCCTATCCGGTTTCGGAAGTGCCGCTGATGGCCGGGAAACGCTGCATCAGCACCGATCAGCCCTACGCGGACCTGGAGCGCTGGAGCGCGGTGGATCCCGATCTGAAATTCCGGGACGCCTATAACCGGCTCTGCCACGTGGTGGTGTCGCTGGCGGAGGAAGGCGAAACCACGGATTTTCAGGAGGGCGGAAACTATCTCTTCGCGACCCTGACCCGGAAGGATCTGGCCGCACTGGGCGTCAAGTATCTGGTGACCCCGCGCAGCGATCTGGAGGACGCGGTCCTGGTAGCCTATGACGAGGACGACGCGCTTTTCGTCTGGGAGCTGGAGGACAACGAGAACCACGAGACCAAATACGCAGCGGCGCTGCCCTGACGGAAAGGGGAGCGCCGACGGAGGACAGAGAGCGTGAACAGACAGATCAGCAGGGGCGTGCTGCTTTCCTTTGCGGCCCAGGGAATCGCCATTCTGGTGAACCTGGTGTATACCCCGCTGATGATCCGGATTCTGGGGCAGAATGAATACGGGCTGTACCAGCTGGTGCAGTCCGTGGTCAATTATCTGAACCTGATGAATTTCGGCTTCACCGGCGCCTATGTCAGCTTCTATGCCCGGGAGCGGGTCCGGGAGGACGGGGAGGAAGCCGTGGCCCGGCTGAACGGCATGTTCCTTCGGATCTTTCTCACCATCACGGCGGTCTGCGCCGCCGCGGGCTTCCTTCTGATCCGGAACATCCGCCTGCTGGGCACCCATCTGACGGAGGCGGATTACGGCACTGCCCGGACGCTGATGATCCTGCTGGTGCTGAACATGGCGGCGTCCTTCCCCAACTCGGTCTTCACGGTCTATATCGCCGCCCGGGAACGCTTCGTCTTCAAGCAGTCCGTCACCATTCTGAACTACGTGCTGATTCCCCTGTGCAATCTGCCCCTGCTCCATGCGGGCTGCGGATCCCTGGGCGTCGCCTGGGTGACCCTGGGACTCTCGCTGCTGCGGCTGGCGCTGAACATGGGATACTGCCTGGGCAGGCTGAAGATGAAGTTCCGGTTCGGCCGCTTTGACCGGGGCCTTTTTGCCGCGCTCTTTGCCTTCACCTTCTTCATCTTCCTCAGCGACGTGGTGGATCAGCTGAACACGAATGTGGACAAATTCCTTCTGGGCCGGCTGATCGGAACCGGATCGGTGGCGGTCTACAGCGTGGGGTTTGAGCTCAGCACCTACTATACCTTCTGCTCCTGGGCGGTTTCGGAAATGTTCGTTCCGGAGGCCAACCGCATCGCCGTGGAGGAGAAGGACGACGGAAAGCTGACGGAGCTGTTCACCCGGATCGGACGCTACAACAATTATATCCTGATGCTGATCCAGACCGGGTTTTTCCTGGCCGGAAAGTCCTTCATCCGCCTCTGGGCCGGGGAGGGCTACGACACGGCCTACCTGGTGGCCGTCATCCTGATGGCGGCCCGGTACATCCCCGCCGTCCAGACGATGGGCGTCACCATCCAGAACGCCAAGAACATGCATAAGCCCCGCTCCGTGATCTATCTGGGCATCGCTGTGCTGAATGTGGCGGTCAGCGTATTCCTGATCCGGCGCTGGGCGGAGGTGGGCACCAGCCTGGGCACCCTGGCGGCGGTGGCCGTGGGGGCGGGCCTGTTCATGAATCTGTATTACCACCGGCGGGTCGGGCTGAACGTCGTGACCTTCTGGAAGTCCCTGGCCCGCTGGATCCTTATGGCCTCGGCCCTGTGCGGGGCGGCCTGGCTGGTCACCCGGAACCTGGTGCTGGACAGCTGGCCCCGGCTGATCGCCTTTATCCTGGCCTACAGCGCGGTCTATCTGGGCCTGCTCTGGACGCTGGGCATGCGGAAAGGGGAGAAGGCGGAGATCCGGGAGGCGGTGGCCGGACTGCGGGGAAGAGGAAAGACGGCCTGAAGGCCGCGCGTCCGAGGAAGAAAGGGAGGATCCGGGCAGCATGGAAAAAGGACTGGTTTCCTTTGTGATTCCGACTTACCGGCGGTTTGACGGCGTCCGGGATACGCTGCGGAGCCTTTTTGACCAGGACTATCCCCGGATTGAGCTCATCCTGGCGGACGACGGCTCCCCGGAATACGAGACGGAGCTGCCCGGCCTGCAGGCGTTTATCGAGGAGAACCGGACGCCCGCGGTGGTCCGGGTGGTCTATCACCATCTGGCGGAAAACCAGGGCACGGTCCGCAACGTGAACAGCGCCTACCGGCTGGCGGAGGGGGAGTTTCTCAAGGACCTTTCCCCGGAGGACACCCTGTGCCGCCCGGACGCGCTGAGCCGCTATGTCCGCTTTCTGCGGGAGAGCGGCGCGCTGTGCTGCTTCTCCAGAGTGCAGGGCGTCCGGGAGAACGGGGAGATCGTCCGGCATCTGGCCTCAAGCGCGGAGGACTATGACGCCATGGCCGCCATGACCCCGGATCAGCTTCGGAACCGGCTCTTCGCCCGGAACTGCCTGCCCGCGCCGGCTTTCTTTGCCCGGACGGAGCTTTTCCGGAAGTACGGATACTACCCGGAGGAGGTCCGGCTGGTGGAGGATTATCCCTACTGGCTGCGGCTGTGCGAGCGGCAGGTCAGGATCGGGTTTCTGAACGAGGTGCTGGTCTCCTACCGGCTGTCGGGCTCCGGCATGGGATCCTACAGCATGGCCTTCATGCGGGATATGGATGTGATCTATGATCAGTTTATCTTTCCCTACGATCGGCGCTACGGGGCGCTGCAGCCGGTCTACAACGCGGTCAAGCGGGCGGGGCTGAACGCCTACAAGGATAAAGCCGCGTGGGATGAATACTCCGCGCGGCAGAAGGCTGCGGCGATCCTGAAGCACGGGCCCTACTTCGCCTATATCCGGCTGGGGGAGGCCCGGATGAACCGTCTGAACCGGAAAAAATGAAAGGGGAAAGGCCGGTGCGGCCTCAGCCCTCCTGATCCTTTGGATCCGGGCGGATCAGCATGACCAGGAGCACGGGGGCCACCCAGATGGAATAGTGGAAGAAGCGGGCGCCGTCCCACCAGGAGAAGAGCACCAGCATGGTCACCAGGTTATAGACGAACACGGAGAGAGCCGGCACGATACGCTGCCAGCTTTTTTTTCGGTTCAGCGGAAGCCGGGCCAGCCCGAAGGTCAGCAGCAGGAAGAGCGTGACGCCGCTGTGCAGAAAGCTGTGGGGGGCCAGGGAATACATCAGACAGCGGTAACGGTCCATCAGGTTCCGCATCCAGGGAACGCCATTGTCCCGCAGCCCCAGATCCTCCCCCGACAGATAGACATCCCCGTCGGCGAGCCTGTCCGGAACGATGCCGTAGGCGGAGGAGGTGGTGGTGATCAGCGCGTTCAGGCTTTCCATCGGCGCTTCCCGGAGCGCCCGGAACATATAGCCCAGCGCGCCGGCGAAGCCCGCGTCGGTCAGGGCCTGATGATTGCTCCGGGGGTCCCAGTCCACCCAGTTGTAGACACCCACGGTATACTTCTCCTCCCAGACCTCCGGCGGCGCCACCCGGTACGCGAAACCGAGCAGATCCGGATCCAGCTTTTCCGGGGCAGCGGTGACCGCTCCGCCGATGACGGCCATGGGCAGGCCCATGGTCTGGGAACTTCTGTCCTCCGTGCGCCGGACGCCCAGGGCGGAATACAGCGGATAGCGGACGCCCGCGTACAGGGCGGCCGCCGCGCAGGCCGCGGCCAGGGTCCGCTTCGGGGAGACGCAGAGCGCCGCGCCGGCCAGGCAGGGAAGGGCGAACAGGAAACCGTTGTGCCGGACCAGGGAAGTCAGGGCCAGCATGACGCCGAAAAGAATCAGATGGGCCGGCCTTTTCAGCCATTCCCCCCGGGAGAAGAGGATCCGGGCGTTCAGGCAGACCAGCACCATGGCGCAGATGCCGAAGAGATTGTCCTTGTATCCGTACATCAGATAGGACTGGGTGATGGGATTGGCCAGGATGAGCAGGAGCGCCGCAAAGGCCCGGAGGGTATCCGCCCAGGTCCGGACCGTATCGCAGACCAGCGTCAGCGCGGCGGAGAACAGCAGGATCTGGAACAGGATGACGGAAGGGAACCAGCCTCCCGTGAGGGCGAGGGGCAGGCGGAAGGAGATCAGGGTGTGAAGGACGGGATGGAAGTCATCGTATTCCCCGGACAGGGCCTGCCGCAGCTGAACCACGGGGTCGCCGTCGAACCCGCCGGGATTCACCGCCAGAAAGCAGAACCCCAGCACGGCCAGGGAAAGCCCGAAGCAGACGGCCCGGAAGGCCCAGGGGGACAGCTTCTCCCCCAGAGGGCAGCGCCGGGGCGTCCACTCCCGGATGCGGCGCAGCAGCAGCGGGCAGAGCACCGCCGCGCCGATCAGAATCATCCAGAGTCTGCCCGTCATCAGCTGCGGCTCCGCGTCATGGAAGGCGGTGATCTGCGCCGTGCCCAGCACAAAGCAGACCCACAGCCCGTACAGCACCGTGTTCAGCGTCCATCCGGCCTTTCTTCGTTTCATGCTTTTCCGCTCCTTTTCACCTGGATGTAGCGGACGCCCGCGTCCGCCGCGGAGATCAGGTAGAAGGCGGTCCGCGGATCCCGGTTCAGCCTCTTCCTCATCCCGGGTTTGTTCTGATTGTTCAAGCTATCCCCTCTTCAGCAGTTGATGGTTTCAGACCGGATTCACAGGCAGGGCCAGCCAGCCCAGGGCGAAGCTGATGTTCGCCCAGGCGCACAGGGCGAAGGCCGCCCAGGCCAGCACCGCGCCGGCGCGGGCGTCAATCCGCTTCCGGACCGCCCAGGGCGCCATGACGGCGAGCAGCAGGGAGATCCAGACGGGAATGAAGTAGCGGGGCTGCATGCCCTCCAGGGAGCGGCTTCCCACCGGGTTGGAAACGATATACTGGGTATAGGCCAGGATCAGTTCCGCCCCGAAGGCGACGGCGGCGAAGCCGATCCGCCGGCCCGGGGTCAGCAGCCGGTCCGGCTGCCCGGGCTTCTCAAAGGCGCAGAGCGGCGCGATCATCAGCATGAGGACCAGATACAGCTCGATCAGGCCGCCGCTGTTGCCCAGGAAGGCCCACTGGGAGAGCCCCATGTTCATCAGGTAGTTCTGGTCCGCCCAGAACTCCCGGATCGGGTAGAGCAGCAGATCCCCGGGACTGGCCAGCATGGACGCGATCTGGCCGGACGCGCTGGTGCCCGCATAGCGCTCGTCCCCCGCCCGGACGTTGTCATAGGCGCCGGGAAGGGCCACCGACACCATGCACCAGACGGTGAAGAGCAGCACGAAGCCCCGGAAGAGCCAGGCCTTTTTCCTTCCGCCCAGCCGGTCCGCCGGGATCATCAGCAGGGCCAGCAGCGCCACGCTGTAGGCCGGCTTGGCCACCGTGCCGAAGGCCAGCAGCGCCGTCATGGTCAGGGCCCGGAGGGGCGTGACCGGAGCCTGCCGGTCCGCGCTTTCCAGCACCAGGGCCAGCCCCAGCAGGATGCTGGAGGTGACCACCGTGTCATAGGTCATGGCGGTCATCTGAAACATGGTGGCGGGAATGGTGGAGGCGGCGAGGAAGGCCAGCTTGTATCTGGGCGCGCGGTGGACGGCCAGGCCGGCCATCAGGGCATAGACGAGGCTGCTCATCAGGACGGCCGCCCGGTAAAGCACCTGGGGATCCTGGGTAAAGAGCCCCGCCAGGGACTCGCCCAGCGCCAGGGGCAGGTACCCGGGGGCCCAGGACAGCAGGCTGACGGACCAGTTCTGCAGCGAGCCGGCGCCGTGGGGCGTCATGGCCCGGACGATATCCCGGTGAATCTCCTCATCCCAGCCCCGCCAGAGGCTCAGCTCCTCGAAGGTCGGCTTCCGGAGACTCACGGTGACGCCGATGCCCAGAATCAGGAGGAAGGCGGCCCAGGGAAGAAGATCCATGACGGAGAAGGGTGCCTTTTCCCGGACCGGCCGGGAGACGCCCCGGGCGGGAAAAACCGGCGTCAGCGCCAGGAGCAGCAGCCCGCAGGCGAAAAAGAGCAGCGCCGCGTTCCGCTTCCGGAGGAAGCCGGTTTCCTGCAGGGTGGGCATGAAAGCCCCGCTTTCGTCCTCCTCGCCCTTGACCTTGATGGTTCCTTCCCCCTCCGCGCGCAGGGACAGGGTATAGACCGTGCCCGGGGAAAAGGATCCGGTCAGGGTGAGGCTGTCGCTGTCCCCCAGCTCATCGATGGGCTGGCGGACGGAGGCCGCCTCGGCGCCGTCGGGCCCGGTCAGGGCGGCGGTCACCGTCATCCCCGCGGCCTTCTTCTTTCCGGACAGGGTCAGGGACAGCTCCGAGACATGATCCGACTCCGGCTCCCAGCTCCAGGTCAGGGCTTCCCCCGTGGGGATCTCCGCCTTGTCCCGGCCCACAAACCGGATGGAAATGGGCTGCTCCTCCGTGGTGAAAACCAGGTATGCCGCGGCCATCAGCAGCGCCAGCGCCAGGGCCGCGATCCGGGCGGGCAGGGCGCCTGCGCCCCGGGTTTTTCTTGATTCTGCCGTCATAAGCATCTCTTTTCTTGCTCTTATTGCTTCGGGTCACCGGGGCGCTCCGCCCCGTCACATCTTCTTCTCCCCGCCGGAGATGATCTCCGAGATCAGATAGCGGGGCCGGTTCTTCAGCTCCTCATAGATCCGGGCGAGATAGTATCCGATCATGCCCAGGGAAATCATCAGCAGGCTGCCCACCAGCAGGATCAGCAGGATGACGGTGGTGAAACCCTCCACCGCGGTGCCGGAGAAGTAGCTTCTCCTCCTCGTTGTACGCGGGCAGAATGACCGAAACCAGCGGGGCCCTTCCGGGAAATACCCGCCTCTCCATCTGCGCTCGCCTCCTTTATGTCGCGGAATGAGAACTCCCGGGCACGTGCCGCGGCCCGGGAAGTCAGGGCTTATTCCGCCAGCTTCTTTCTGGCGCTGTCGATGGCCGCCTGGACCATTTCGGGGGCGGGGGCGCCGGGAATCCGGCGCTTTTCAACGCAGGCGATGAGGCTCAGATCCCCGAAAACATCCGGATCAAAAGCGGGATGGAAGCTCCGGAGCTCCTCCAGGCCTTCGATGATCCTTTCCGCGTCCTCCCGGGGGATGATGCCCTGCTCGCCCATCATCCGGGCATGGGCGGCGGAGCCGGCGATATCCTGTTCGAACAGACGCTGATCAAAGGAGATGCTGGAATGAAAATCGTCCACCAGAGAGTCGGTGGCCTTGCCGAACCTGCCCGCCCAAAGCTTCATGAAAAATCAGAGCTCCCTTCGCCGCGTGAACGCGGAATCGATTCCTCATATTGTACCATTTTGGCGCCCGCAGCTCAAGAAAGTTTTTGGGAAGGAACGGGGGCGGTATGTTGGGAAGGAACGGGGCGGCAACACAAGGGGGGCGGTCCTTTTGTGTTACCGCCCCCTGTGTTATCATCCTGTGCCTATTCTATCTCCCGCCAGCCGAGCTTCGCGCCGCAGCTTTCCCGGATGATGAGGGCGGCGTCCCGCACGATGGCGGCGGAACGGTTTTCCGAGGCGGACAGCAGCTCCCGGATGGCGCTGCGGGCATGCGCCTCCGCCTGCATATCGATGGAGGTCAGGGGCGGGGCCGTATAAGGACAGAAGAACTGATTGTCGCACCCGATGACCGCCATATCCTCCGGCAGCCGGAAGCCCATCTGGCGGAGCTGGTGCATGGCGCCGAGGGCCACCAGGTCGTTATAGGCCAGGACGGCGGTGGGACGCTGCCCCTTCGGCACGCCGGTGACCAGGCGGAAGATCTCCCGCTGTCCGGCCTCGGCGTCCCCGCCGCCCAGATGCCCGTAATCCGGCGGATCGGGCAGCCCCAGCAGGCGAAGCTCATCCAGAAAGGAAACCGCCCGGGCGCCGGAATCCTCCAGCCTCGGCGCGCCGCCGATCATGGCGATCCGCCGGTGCCCCAGCAGATGCAGGTGGCGGACCGCCCGGCGGACGGCGCCGTCCAGATTGTTGTACATACAGACGAAACCCAGGTTCTCCCGGGGGGGACAGATGGCCACGATGGGCATATAGGACCCCAGCCGGGCGAGCATCTCCCGCAGGTCCGGCCGGTCCACATCGTAAAACCCGCCGATAAAGAAGGCGCCGCTGAGCCGGCGGGCAATCAGGTTCTCCACCACTTCGGGGGTGATTTCCTCCTCCCGGGGGAGCTCGTAGAGCCAGAGGGAATACCCCCGCAGCCGGGCCTCGTCATGGGCGGCGGAGACCAGGGCGGCGTAATAGGGATTCCGGACGGTGGGAAGGATGACGGCCAGGGTCTTCGTGCTGCCGCTGCCCAGATCCTGGGCCACGGAGCTGGGGGAGTAGCCGTGGGGGTCGACGCCCTGCCGCAGCTTCTGGCGGGCCGCCGCCCGGACGCTGGCTGAATTGTTCAGCACCCGGGTCACGGTGGCGGCGGAAACCCCGGCTTCCCGGGCAATATCATAGATGGTGACGCGCTTGGCGGACAGGGGAATCCCCTCCTTTCTTCCGGAAACGAGGGCATCTTAGCATAAAAAAGAAGGGAATACAAGGGATGTTTCGGGAAACACTTACCAAAAAGGACAAATAAGCCCGGAGAAACGCCGCTGATTTGTCCGAAAAAGTTCCAAAAAGGGGGTTGACAACCCCGGATGCCCCGGCTATAATCCCCATCAAGAGGCTGGAATTTGGAAATGTTGTTCGGATTCAGAAAAATGTTACCGGTAACATTTCTGAAACAAATGGCCAAATATGAAGGAGGAAATCCAGATGAAGAAACTGACCGCTCTGCTGCTGACCGTGGCGATGCTGCTGTCCGTTGCCAGCTTTGCCGCCGCGGACGAGGGGAAGACCCTCACCGTCGTGACCTGGGACGCCACCACGACGCCCTACCTGGCCGCCCAGAAGGAAGCCTATGAGGCCTCCCATCCCGGCGTGACCATCGAGTATGTGGACGTAGCCTCTCAGGACTACGCCATCAAGACCACGACCATGCTGGAAGGCGGAGACACCAGCGATGTGTTCATGGTCAAGGAACTGGACGACATCATCAAGTGGCAGGCCCAGGGCTTTGCGACGCCCCTGAACAGCTATGTTGAGAGCACGGGCTACGACCTGTCCGGTTTCGTGGGCACCGAAGCGAACTACTCTGTGGACGGAGAGCTGTACGCCATTCCCTTCCGGTCCGACTTCTGGGTGCTGTTCTACAACAAGGATCTGTTTGACGCCGCCGGAGTGGCCTATCCCACCAACGACATGACCTGGGATCAGTACGCGGAGCTGGCGCTGCAGCTGACCGACAAGGACAAGGGCATCTACGGAACCCATTATCACACCTGGCTGTCCGCGGTCGTCAACTGGACCGTGGCGGACGGCGTGAACACCCTGGCCGACAGGAACTACGATGACCTGCTCTACTTCTATCAGCTGTACAAGAAGCTGGAAGAAGCCGGCGCCTGCCGTGCCTACAACGATCTGAAGGCTTCCGGACTGCACTATTCCGCCGCCTTCGCCAACGGCGACGTGGCCATGCTGCCCATGGGCTACTGGTACGTCTCCACGCTGATCGGCTACAATAAGGACGGCACCTGCAACTTCAACTGGGGCATCGCCGCCGTTCCGCACGCGGAAGGCGTGGCTGCCGGATCTTCCTTCGGCAACCTGACCGGCGCCATGATCAACGCCCGGTCTGAAAACAAGGATCTGGCCTGG
>CAMVDI010000026.1 GCA_947166205.1 uncultured Clostridia bacterium | reverse complement strand
CGATGTAGCGATGTCCAGACCTTCGAAGCTCAGCTCGCCCACTTTGATGCTCTTATCCAGTATACCATAAAACCGGGACCGGAAAACAAAAATGCAGAAGAAAGACGTTCCGGCTCATTTTACAGGCACCCCGTTCCGTGGTAGAATAAGCCGAACCGCGGGAAGGAGCTGACAAGGCGATGAAAAGATGGGCGGCGGCGCTGATGTGCCTGCTGATGACGATACCCCTGGGGGCCCGGGCGGAAGCCCCGGAGGAGCCGGAATCCCTGGAGGTTTACGAAAGCGTGCTGCTGGACGAGGACGGACGGGAGATTCCCGAGGAGCCGGCGGAGGAGGAACACGCCGACCCGCAGGAAAGCCCGGCCCGGGCGGACTTCATTGACCGGATCATCGCCCTGGGGAAAAAGCTGTATGACGAGGCCGACGGGAAGCGGAAAAGGGCCCACTACGCGTCGGACATCTATGTCTGCAAGAATTTTACAGTCTATCTTTTCCGGCAGAACCGGGACGATTTCCGCATGGCGGCCTACCCGGACGTGCCCCTGGTCATCCCCAACAATCTTCCGGCCAAACAGTGCAAACCCTACGCCTACGGCTTCCTGTGGGAAAACATCCCGGCGGAGAAGGGAAATCCCTTTGAGGCGGCGGCCCAGTTCATCTATGACACGAATCTGACCCGGGCGGAAAATCTGGAGCTGGCGAAGGATTTCATGCGTCAGGCCCGGCGGGGGGATTATTTCCAGATGTCCGCGGACTATGAATACGGCGTCGGAGCCCACAGCGCCATCATGCTGGGATATGATCCGGAGACGGACGAGATTCACTGGATGGACAGCAACATGCGGGGCGGAAAGAAGAACGGGATCCGGTACGGCCTGGTCCAGTTCGACGAGGTGAAAAGCGTGGACTGGTGGGCCTCCGCCTTCTGCCACAAAAAGCGCGGGGCCACGCTGTACCGGCTCCGGGAGGATATCGTCTACGCGGGCAGGTAGTTTCCCGGCCCGGAGGAAAAGGAAGATCCGGGGACCCGGCATGCCGCCCGCCGGGGGGCGGAAAAACGGAATCCGGCCATGAGCCATAGCGGGGAGAGATACACACATGAAAAAATGGAGCTGCCTTCTGCTGGGACTGATCATGCTGGCCGCGTGGGGCGCGGGGGCGGGGGAGGAATCCGCCGCCGCGGGCATGCTGGAGAGCGGGCCGGAGATCTTCACGTTCTCGCTGATCGGGGACTGCTGCATCGGCGACCAGGTGCAGAACCTGGGCTACAGGAGCGGCTTTGTGTACAAGATCGGCGAGGCGGGGCTGGACTATCCCTTCAGTCTGGCGGCGGATCTTTTCGCCCGGGATGATCTGACGGTGGCCAACTGCGAGTGCACCTTTTCGGATTATCACAAGACCAACAAGCAGCTGATGGCCATGATCGCGCCGCCGGAATACGCCCAGGTGCTGAGCCTGGGAAACGTGGATGTATGCAACCTGGCGAACAACCACTGCGGGGTGGACTTCGGAAAGAAGGGCCAGACGGATACGGCGGAGAACCTGCGGGCGCTGGGAATCGGGGTCTTCTATGACGAGAACACCTGCAGCGTCACCGTCAAGGGCGTGAAGGTGGGCTTTGTGGGGTACACCTTTCCCATGAACGACCAGAAGCTGAAAAAGTACGTCGAGGCCATGGAAAAGCTGCGGGCGGAGGGCTGCACCTTTGTGGTGGCCTCCGCCCACTGGGGAACGGAGCCGAAGAAGGGCACCTCGAACTACAAGGAATACGCCCTGGACGGGAACCAGAAGTACGGCTACAAAATGATCGACGCGGGGTTCGACATGGTCTACGGGCACGGATCCCACACCTGCCAGATGATCCGGTGGTACAAGGGAAAACTGATCTTCTACGGGCTGAGCAACTTCACCTTCGGCGCCAACGCCGCCCCCCGGGACGACGATACCGTGGTGGTGCAGATCTCCTACGACATCGGGGCGGAGGGCACCCTGACACCCCGGGAAATGTACGCCATGCCCTTCAAGATGCACAACAATCAGGACTACCGGCCTTATCCGATCCAGGATGAGGAGGGAAAGCGGAGAGTCTGGGAAAAGCTGTATTACAACGGCTATCCGAAGCACAAGGCCTCTCCCGCGCCGAGCCTTCCGGAGAGCTTTCTGACCACGGGATACGTGGATTTCAGGACGCTCCCGGCCGTGGAGGAATGAGGGTATGGAAGAGAAGAAACCGCTTCAGCCCGTCCGATGGAAGAAACGCCCGGGATTTGAAACCTTCGGAATGCGCATGCTGTACCGGTGCCTGTATCCCTTCTTCCGCTGCAGCGTGGACATCCCGCCGGAGCTGCGGGACAGCGGGGAGCCGGTGGTCTTTGTGGCCAACCACTACGAGGTTTTCGGCCCGATCAGCTTCATGATCTCCATGCCGGCGGTCACCCGCTTCTGGAGCACGGAGGAGCTCGGCAGCGCCGAGTCCTCCGCCCCGGCCATGAAAACCGGGCTTCAGAAGCTTTTTCCCTTTCTCGGGGAAAGGCAGCTGAACGGGCTGGCCAGGGCTTTCGGAAAGCTGGCGGCGGGGGTCATGAACCATCTGGGGGCGATTCCGGTGAGCCGGGAGAACACCGCCCGGCTGATGGGCACCATGCGCAGGAGCATCGATGCCCTGGAGGCGGGGGAAAACCTGCTGATTTTTCCGGAAACCGGCGAGCCCAGCTATTCCCTGACCTCGGTTACGCCCTTTTACTCCGGTTTTGCCGTGCTGGGGCGGCTGTATCACCGGAAGACGGGAAAGGCCCTCCGGTTCTGCCCCTGCTATATCGATGAGCAGCATCACCAGATCCGGCTGGGAGAGCCGGTGACCTGGCGGCCGGAGGAGGATCCGGCGAAGGAGACGGAGCGGGTGTCCGCGGAGACGAATGAGCGGATCCGGAAGATGGCCGCGGAAAACCGGGGCGTCGAAAAGGAAACGGGGATGCCGGCCCGGCGCACCATCCAGTTTTTCAGCAATCTGATCCGGCTTCTGCTGCTGATCGCCCTGATCCCCCTGGAGACGGTCTCCAACAGGGGAATCATCCTGCCGCTCTACTGCGCAGGCCAGGGGCTGCGCATCCTGTTCAACGCCGCGGGGAGCCGCTTCTCCGCGTCCAACCGGTACGACTTCCTTTTCTCCCACGCGGTCGGGGTGCTGACGGATCTGAGCCTGCTGATCTGGCTGGATCTGGCGGGAATCAGGCCGGAATTCCGGTGGCTGTGGACGGCCCTGACGGCGAACAGCCTGATCCTTCAGATCAGCAACGTGTGGGCGTTTTTCCGGTTCCACCGGTGCGCGGGCGTCAACTATTTCGACACGGTGTCCGCGAACCTGCTGCTGGCGGTGATCCTGATGAGCCTGCTGGAGATTTCGCTGCCCGGGCCGGTCCGGGGCGTCCTGCTGCTGGCGGAAATGGTGACGCTGCTGATGTCCGCCGGGTTCGCCGTGGCTTTCAACGCCCGGATCGGCAAGGAAACCGAAACCGGGGCGGGAAACCCCGAAACGGTTGCAAAGCAAGGGGCGGAATGATATAATTTATACTGGTGCCGGCTGATTCCGGATTCTCCCGGAGGAGAATGATGCACCGCCCCGCGGGCGGTTCCAGGAAAGAGAGGATTGAAACATCAATGGGCTTATGGATCGCGCTGATCATCTGTATCGCGCTTTCTGCCTTTTTTTCGGCTACGGAGACGGCTTTTTCCGCCTCCGGCAGGATCAAACTGAAAACCCTTCAGGAGGGGGAGCAGGAGCCCCGGGCCAGGAGGGCCCTGGAGCTGCTGGAGAAATATGATTCCCTGCTGACCACCGTGCTGGTGGGAAACAATGTGGTGAATATCGCGGGAACCGCCATCGCGACGATTCTGTTCACGCGGATTCTGGACGGGGCGGAGGACCGGGGGGCTACGCTGGCCTCCGTCGTGATGACGGTGGTCATCCTGTTTATGGGCGAAGTCGGCCCCAAGACCCTGGCCAAGCAGCAGCCGGAACGGTTTGCCATGGCGGCAGCCCCGGCGATCAGCGTGATGATGACGCTGCTGAAGCCCGTGGACTGGCTGTTCGGCCTCTGGCGGAAGCTCCTTTCCCGGCTGGTCCGGTCGGAGCCGGAGGAACCGCAGATTGAGGAAGAGCTGATGACCATGATCGACGAGGCCAGGACGGAAGGGGACCTGGAGGAGGAGGAGAGCGAGCTGCTCCGCTCCGCCATTGAGTTCAACGATCAGGACGCTTCCGACATCATGACGCCCCGGGTGGACGTGACTGCCGTCGAGGATACGGCCACCGTCGAGGAGGTGGCGGAGATCTTCCGCTCCACCTTCTTCTCCCGGATCCCCGTGTATCACGAGGATCTGGATCACGTGGTGGGCATCCTGCATGAGAAGGACTTCTACAAGATGACCCACGAGGGATGCACGGAGATCACGAAGATCATGAAGGAGCCGGTGTTCGCTCCGGCGACGCTGCCCATTTCCGGCCTGCTGAAGCAGTTCCGGGCCTCCAAGACCCACCAGATCATCCTGCTGGACGAGTTCGGCGGGACGGACGGGATCGTGACGCTGGAGGATGTGCTGGAGGAGCTGGTGGGCGAGATCTACGACGAGCACGACGAGGTGCACGAGGAGATCGTCCTGCAGGAGGACGGCTCCTGGCTGATCCAGGGCGGCACCCAGCTCCAGGAGATGCTGGAGCGGATGGAGATTCCCAACGAATACGACGCGGATACCGTCGGCGGCTGGGTCGGCGAGATGATCCAGCGGGTGCCGGAGATCGGGGATCAGTTTGAGGTCTCCGGGTTCCGCTTTGAGGTGACGGAGATGGACGGCTTCCGGGTGACCCTGGTCAGGGCGGAGAAAACCCCGGAGGACGAGGAGAAGCCGGAGGAAGCGTCTCCGGAGGAGACGGAGGAAACCCCCGGGAAGGAGAACGGAGCGGGACCCGCCGGAAAGAGGGACTGATTCTACTCCCGCCGGGGGAACCGGGGGAGACTGGCTGCAAGGAGGGAGCGGCGCATGGGAAAACTGGTCATGGGATACTGGGACTGCCCGGTCTGCGGCGGAAAGGGCATCGCGGGCAATGTGATGAACTGCCCCTCCTGCGGAAGAGCCAGGGGGGACGTGAAGTTCTACATGAAGGACGGCGCGGAGAACGCCGCCCGGGAGGAGAACGAGCGGGGCGATATCGAGTATCTGAGCCAGGAGCAGAGCCAGGAATTCAGCCGGAATCCGGACTGGTACTGCTCCTTCTGCAACTCCCTGAACAAGGACAACGCGGCCTTCTGCAGCAACTGCGGAGCCACCCGGGAATCCTCGGAAAGCAATTATTTTGACCGGCTGAAGAAGCGGGAAGAGGCGGAGAAGGCGGAGAAGGCTGCCCAGAGCCGGCCCGCGGCCCCGGCGAAGAAGAAGAGCCGGCTGCCCCTGCTGCTCATCATCCTGGCGGCCGTCGTCGGGCTGATCATCTACATGAGCGGGAGCCGGACCCAGAGCGGCCTGAAGGTGACCGGCTTCGCCTGGAGCCGCTCCATTCCCGTGGAGCAGTACCGGCAGTGTACGGAAACCGGATGGGAGATCCCGGCGGGGGGAACCGAGGTCAGCCGGGCCCGGGCCATCCACCACTATGACCAGGTGCTGGACCACTACGAGGATTACGAGGTTCAGCGGTCCCGCCGGGTGCTGGACTACTACGAGACCTACTACACCTATACCGATCTGGGAAACGGTTCCTTTGAGGAGGTTCCGCATGAGCGCCCGGTCTACCGGACGGAATACTACACGGAAACCAAGTCCCGCCCGGTCTATGTGCCCGTACCCCGCTATCAGACCCAATACACCTATACGATCTGGCGGTGGGTTCAGGTGCGGACGGCGGACGCCCAGGGGCAGGATCACCAGGCCAGCTGGCCGGAACTGAGCCTGGCGGAGGATGAACGGGAAGGAACGCCCCGGAAGGAGGAATACGCCTTCACCGTCCAGGACGAAAAAGGCAATGAGCAGGTCTGGCGGATCTCCGGGGAGGACTGGGAGCAGATTCACGAGAATGACGTGCTGAGCATCAGTTCCCCGCGGACTTCCGGAGAATCCTGGATTCTGGATGAGAAGGGCGAAAAAAGGATCCGGGTCTGGAAGAGCCGCTGAGAGGGCTCAGCCGGCCGCCCCGCCCGGGGAGGCCGGAGGGGCGGAACCCGGATGCCGCTTTCGGAGGAGAAGGGAATGGAGAATCGCGGGAACATCCCGGAGGGGAAAGCCCTGGAGGAGGCCATGAACCAGGCCTACCGGCTCTATCAGGACAACGTGCGGGCAGCGGGGGAAAGAATCTTTCAGCTGACGAAGGGAGCCCGGGAGGGCCTGCCGGAGAAGGAACTGCTGGGGATCGCGCTGGAGGCGCTGGACCGGTGCCGCTTTCCGGATCCCTCCGGAGACGAAGCGAAAGAGGCTTGAAAAATGGCTGTGACGCTGCTGTACAACCTGACCGGGGAGAGCCGGCGCAGGAAAGTGAAGGCGGTTCTGTTCCGGTACGGGATCCCCTGCAGGGAGGTTCCGCCCCGGGAGCAGGGAACGCGGATCCGGGATCTGGTGGCTCCGGGAGAAACGGGGACGGAAGGGGACGCCCCGGAGGGGAGCGAACCCTTTCAGGAAGAGATGATCGTGATGCACGGGCTGTCTCCCCGGCAGTTTCACGGGCTGGTGGACGGGCTCCGGGCCCAGGGGGTGCGGATTCCGCTGAAGGCGGTGACCACCCCGGACAATCTGGAATGGAGCGGAGCGCGCCTGCGGGAGGAACTGAAGGCGGAAGCGGAGGCCATGGCCTCCGGCGGCGGGGCGCCGGCTCATCCCCAGGGGACCTGAGCGCTTTTCCGCCCGAAAGGGAAAACATAAATGCCGCCTTCCGTGGAAGCGCGGCATTTTTTTCCGGAAAGACCGGAATCTTGACTGGAAAGGACCGGAAGGACGGAATGAGCAAACTGAACGCTCCGGAGACGCCTTTTTGGGCGCTGCTGCGCCAGGAACCGGGCCCGGGGGAGATCTTCGACCGGCTGCCGGAGCTGGAGACGGAGCGGCTTCGCCTGCGCAGAATGCGGATGCGGGACGCGGAAGCCCTCTACGAATGGACCTCCGATCCGGAGGTGGCCCGCTACGTGCTCTGGACGGCGCACCGGAGCGTCGGGGAGACCCGGGACTACCTGCGGTACGTCCGCGGCCTGTACCGCCGGGGGCTTCCCTCCTCCTGGGGCATTGAACTGAAGGAGGCGGGAAGGCTGATCGGCACCATCGGCGTGGTGGGCTGGTTTCCGGACGCCCGGAGCGCGGAGGTGGGGTATTCCCTGGGAAGACCCTGGTGGCACCGGGGATACGCGGCGGAAGCCCTGGAACGGGTGATGGAATTTCTGTTTGACCGGGGAAAGCTGAACCGGATCGAAGCCCAGTGCGACGTTCGGAACCCGAACAGCGCCCGGGTGATGGAAAAATGCGGCATGCGGCGGGAAGGCCTGCTGCGGCAGCGGGTGATCAATAAGGGAGAGCCGGCGGACGTGCTGCTGTACGCCATGCTGGCGGAGGATCGGAAAAAAGATGGCACAGGAAGAACAGCTGATCCGCGGGGATGAGGAACGGCGGGAACCGGAGCGGGAAGCCCCGGACGCGGAACGGAAGACGGAGAAGGCGGCGCCCCGGACGGAGGAAGCGGCGCGGAAAGCCGCGGAGAAGGAGCGGAAGACCGCCGAAAAGGAACAGAAGGCGGCTGAAAAAGCCCGGGAGAAGGCGGAACGGAAGGCCGGAAAAGCCCGGGAGGAGACGGAACGGAAGACGGAAAAGGCGGAGGAAAAAGCGAGGAAGGAAGCCGAAAAGGAAGAGCGGAAGGCCGGGAAAGCGGCGCGGAAAGCCGCGGAAAGGGAACAGAAGGCGGTGGAGAAGGCCGTGAAGGAAGCGGCGAGGCCGCCCCGGCCCCTGCAGGAGCCGCCGAAACGGTCCGTGCTGGAGGAGGTGGGCAACGCGGTGACCCACGGGGTCGGAGCCCTGTTCAGCATCGCCGGAACGGTGCTGCTGATCCTGAAGTCCGATACGGACATCAAGCTCCTGGCCAGCATCGTCTACGGGATCTGCCTGATCCTTTTGTTTCTGATGAGCTGCCTGTACCATTCCTTCCGCTGGGGCAGCGCCGTCAAGAGGCTGTGGAGGCGCTTCGACTATCTGTCCATTTACCTGCTGATCGGCGGAACCTTCACGCCCATCTGGCTGGTGCACTGGGGAAATGAGGCGGGATTCATCCTCTGCGGGGTTCAGTGGGCGATCATCCTCACCGGCATCGTTTTTGTCGCCGTTTTCGGGCCGACCCGGATGAAAAAGGTGCACACCGCCGCCTATATCATTCTGGGGTGGAGCGCGCTGGTTTTCCTGCCGGGCATGCTCCGGAACAACCTGCCCCTGTTCCTGACGGTGCTGGGGGGCGGCGTGGTCTACACGGTGGGCATCATTCCCTTCGCGCTGAAAAGAAAGGGCGCCCACTTCATCTGGCACTTCTTCGTGCTGGCCGGGGCCGTGCTGCAGTGGCTGGGGATCTATCTGTATCTGTACTGACGGCGCCGGCGGGCCTTCCGCCAGGTTGCCCTTCCGCCGGGAATATGATAGAATCCACGGCAGGAATTTCATTTCACGCAGGGGGACGGAACGCCCGGCCGCGGGGCGGCGGACGGCCGGCCCCGGAGTTTTTTCGGGAGGAGTGAGCAAGGATGGAACTGGAAACCGCATGCGCCCGGCTGCAGGAGCTGCAGGAGAAAATGAGCGCGTATGAGCATGCCATGACGCTGCTCAATTATGACGGGGATACCACGGCGCCCCGGGGAACCGGGGAAAACCGGGCGCATACCATGGGCATTTTCAGCGGCGTCATGTACAACCTGGCCACGGGGGAGGAGACCGTGTCCCTGCTGGAGGAGCTGGACAGCCGGAAGGCAGAGCTTTCGGACCGGGAGAAGCGCACGGTGGAGCTGATGCTGAAGGATATCCGGTTTATGCAGAAGATCCCCATGGAGGAATTCATCGCCTGGCAGAAGCTCATCGTCGAGAGCTCCGACGTGTGGCACAGGGCGAAGGAGGAAAGCGATTTTGCCGCCTTCGAGCCGTATCTGGAAAAGATCGTGGAGGGCAAGATCCGTTTTGCCCGGTACGCCGAGCCGGAGAAGGATCCCTACGATTTCTGGCTGAACGAATATGAACCCGGGATCAATCGGGAAATCTGCGACCGGTTTTTCAGCCTGCTGCGGGAGCGGCTGGTGCCCCTGATCCGGGCCTGCGGGGAAAAGCCCCAGCTCAGCGACGCCTGCATCAAGGGGGATTTTCCGGAGGCGGGCCAGGAAAAGCTGGCGCTCTGGCTGATGGAAAAGATCGGGCTGGATCCGGATCATGTGGGCCTGTCCACCACGGAGCACCCCTTTACCACGAGCCTGGGAAGCCATCTGGACACAAGGATCACCACCCACTATTACCGGGAGGATGTCTCCTATTCCATGTTCAGCGTGATCCACGAGGGTGGGCACGCCCTCTACGAAACCGGATGCGACCGGGATCTGGTCTGGACCGCGCTGGACGGCGGCGTCTCCATGGGCATCCATGAGAGCCAGAGCCGGTTCTATGAGAACATTCTCGGCCGGAGCGCGGGCTTCTGCCGTTTCGTGTTCCCCAAGCTGCGGGAGCTTTTCCCGGAACAGATGAAGGGATACACCGCGGAGGATTTCTACCGGGCGGTGAACCGGGTGCAGCCCAGCCTGATCCGGACGGAAGCGGACGAGGTGACCTATTCCCTGCACGTGATGATCCGCTATGAGCTGGAAAAGCAGCTGATGGACGGAAACCTGAAGGTGCATGACCTGCCGGAAGCCTGGAACCGGATGTACCGGGAGTATCTGGGCATCGATGTGCCGGATGACAGGCACGGCGTGCTGCAGGACAGCCACTGGTCCTCGGGCTCCATCGGATACTTCCCCTCCTACGCGCTGGGAAGCGCCTACGGCGCCCAGTTCCTGGCCCGGATGAAGGAAACCGTCGATGTGGATTCAGCCGTGGAGAAGGGCGATTTCGCTCCCATGAACGCCTGGAACAGGGAGCATATCTGGCACTACGGACAGCTGCTGACGCCGGAACAGATCCTGGAGAGGGCAGCCGGCGGCGCCTTTGATCCCGCGTATTATCTGGACTATCTGGAAGGAAAATGCAGGGAGCTGTACGGGGTGTAAGGCCCTTCATCCCGAAAGCTTTTTCCGGCACAGCAAAGCGGCGGACAGGCTGATTCCTGTCCGCCGCTTTTTTTTCACGGGCGCTCCTGCCGGGAAATGGGTCCGCTCAGGCGTTCCAGGAGCGGACGGAGTACTCCGTCACGTTCAGCACCGTTTCCCCGTCGATCTGCAGGGCGGTGGGCCTGTTGAACCTTACGGTGACTTCCTTTCCCTGGAAGGTGCTGACCTTCTTCGTGTATCTGAGGTGATTCCCCTTGAAGATGGAGGGAAACATCAGAAGGGTGGAAAACCGGCGGCCGTCATGCATGACCATGCAGCTGACGGTGCCCTCGGGATTCAGCCGGCGCTGGTTCGGGGTGGGCATCATCCCGCCGCCGAAGAATCTTCCCATCATGGTGGGCGCCAGCCAGACCCGGGTGTAGCGGTGCTTCTCCCCGTCCACGGTGACCTCCGCGTCGGTGGGATGGTAATGGAACAGCAGCCCCTTCAGGGCGATGGGGGTGTAGTTGATCGGCTTGTCCGTCTTTTTCCGAAGCTCGTCCCCCACCTCGCAGCAGTATCCGTCGATTCCGTATCCGATGCCGTTGATGAAGAGCCGGGTTTCCCCCTTCACCGTGACCCGGGGCAGCCGGGCCAGGTACCGGGAGATCTCCGCCGGCCTGCCGCCGGGCTTCAGGTCCAGGTCGTTCCAGAAATCATTTCCGCTGCCTGTGGGATAGTACCAGACCGGCCGGTCCCCCCGGAGACCGTCCGTATCATTGACAAAACGATTCAGCGTCCCGTCCCCGCCGGCCAGGATCAGCGTTTCATCCCCGGAAAGGGACGAAAAAAAAGACGCGTAATCCGTGACCCCGGTCATGTCCTCAAACCGCAGCTCATCCCCGGGATACAGATCCTTCAGCTTCAGCGCGGCGTCCGTTCCGTTGTTGTTTCCCGCCTTCGGGTTAAAGAGAATACAGTACCTGCTCATAGGCCAGCCTCCTGCTTTCTGATATGGAGCCGACACAGTATCGCTCTTTGGGGCGGAATTGTCAAATGGGCCGTCCGTTCCGGGGAGAAACCGGATTGTCAACCTGAACGGACGAAATCAGGTTGACAATTCCTTCCGCCGATGATATGCTTCTCCTCCGGAAAACGCTTTCCGGTCCCTGCCCGTCCGCCGGTATCCGCCGGAGGCGGAGCGTCCTTTATTTCGCCCGGAGGAGGAAACACCATGTCCGTATCCCGCCTGTCCGTCAGAGACCTGACATACACGGCGCTGGGCATTGCCCTGACCGCCGTCTGTTCCTGGATTTCGGTTCCCGCGGGGATTCCCTTTACCCTGCAGACCTTCGCGGTCTGTCTTGTGACCGCCCTGCTGGGGCTTCGGCTGGGGATGATCTCCGTGGCCGGGTACCTGCTGCTGGGCGCCATCGGCCTGCCGGTCTTCTCCGGATTCCGGGGCGGGCCCGGCGCTCTGATGGGGCCCACCGGGGGATACCTGGTGGGGTTCCTGCTGACGGCGGCGGCGGTGGGGCTGGCGGTGAACCGGTGGGGCCGCGGCCTTCCGGTGCTGCTGATTTCCATGGCCGGGGGCATCCTGATCTGCTATGCCTTCGGGACGGCCTGGTTCATGGCCGGCTACGCCGGGAAGGGCGATCCTGTTTCTCTGGGAAAGGCGCTGAGCATGTGCGTGATTCCCTTTCTGATCCCGGATGCGCTGAAGACGGTTCTGGCCGCGGTTCTGACCCGGCGGCTTTATCCCATTCTTTCCGGAGGGCGGTTTTCATGACGAAGGATCTTGTGCTGCGGGCTTTGGGGGAACATCCGGATGAATACGTTTCCGGGGCCCGGCTGGGGGCGGGGCAGGCCCTGAGCCGGACCGCCGTATGGAAGGCGGTGGAGCAGCTCCGGGAGGAGGGCTATGTCATCGACTCCCTGCCCCGCCGGGGATACCGGCTCTCCTCCCGCAGCGACGTGCTCTCCGGGGAAGACATCCGGTCCCGGCTGATCCACCCGCAGCTGCAGGTGCGGGTGTTTCCCAGCATCACATCCACCAATACCGTGCTGAAGCAGATGGCCGTGGAGGGCGCTCCCGCCGGGCTGGCCCTGGCCGCGGGGGAGCAGACCGCCGGAAGAGGCCGCCTGGGCCGGGATTTCTATTCCCCGGCGGGAACCGGACTGTATCTGAGCCTGCTGCTGCGGCCCCGGATGGAGGCCTCCCAGGCCATCCGGCTGACCGCCTGCGCGGCGGTGGCCGCGGCGGAGGCGCTGGAGTCCCTGGGGGAGGCGCGGCCCGGAATCAAGTGGGTAAACGACCTGTATCTGGAAGGAAGAAAGGTCTGCGGAATCCTGACGGAAGCCGGGCTGGACCTGGAAAGCGGAGGGATGAGCTATGTGGTGGTGGGAATCGGCATCAATACCCGGATCCCCGTCCACGACTTTCCCGAAGAGATCCGGGACATCGCGGGGGCCGTCTTCGGGGACGCGCCGCCGCCGGATCTCCGGAACCGCCTGGCCGCCGGGATTCTGAACCGCCTGTGGACCTACGCGGAAGATCCCGGGGCGGAAGAAATCTTTGAAAAATACCGGCAGCGCTCCCTTGTGCCGGGACAGCGCATCCGGATTCTCCGGCCCGGGGCGGAACCGGTATCCGCCCTGGCGCTGGACCTGGAGAGGGATTTCGCCCTCCGGGTCCGGCTGGATGACGGCCGGGAGGAAACCCTCCGCTCCGGCGAAATCAGCATCCGGCCGGAGGCCGGCCCCGGCGCCTGAAGCGCGGGGGAGCCGGAGAAGGGCAGGGGAACGGAACAGGACAGGGGGACGGTTCTTCAGAAGAACCGTCCCCCTGTCCTGTATCCTTGTTCTGTCTGTTCTGTTTTCAGCCTTCAGCCTTCGAGAAGGGCGTCCAGCCGGGCTTTCTGCTCCAGAATCTCCGCCATGAGCGGGGAATAATCCATCTCCGTACCGGCGCGAAGCAGCTCGGTGATCTCTGAAACCGGCCCGAGAATCGGGGTCAGGGAAAGGTTGGCGTATACGCCCTTGAGGGAATGGGCCAGATCAAAGGCCCTGCCCAGATCCTTCCGGGCGACCGCTTCGGCCAGCTCCTCCACCCGGGTGCTTCCCCGCAGGGAACCCACCAGCTTCAGATAGAAGGCTTCCATATTCATGCAGCGCTTCAGGCCGTCATCCACATCGGCGCCGTAGGCCCGCAGCGCATCCAGCGTAAGCATCGTATCAGGCTTCCTTTCTGAACCGGCTGACCGGGTACTTCATTCCGCCGCGGGAAGGGGATTCCCCTTTTCCGCGCCGGATGGGAATCAGAAGCGCATGCGCTCCTCGATCCAGCCCCGGACCTCCGTCAGGGGCACGCGGACCTGCTCCATGGTATCCCGGTCCCGGATCGTGACGGACTGGGTGGATTCGGTATCAAAGTCCACGCAGATGGAGAAGGGCGTTCCGATCTCGTCCTGGCGGCGGTAGCGCTTGCCGATGGAACCGGTTTCGTCGTACTCCACGGGGAAGTATTTGGTCAGCTCCGCGTGGATCTCAGAGGCCAGGGCGCCGAGCTTGTTCTTCTGCAGGGGGAGCACCGCGGCCTTGTAGGGGGCCAGGGCGGGATGAAGATGCAGCACGTTGCGCACGTCTCCTCCCTCCAGCTCCTGCTCCTCATAGGCGTTGCAGAGGAAGGCCAGCAGCATCCGGTCCACCCCCAGGGAGGGCTCGATGCAGTAGGGAATGTACTTCTCATTGGTGACGGGATCCAGATACTCCATGGTCTTCCCGGAATGGTTCTGATGCTGGGTCAGGTCATAATCCGTCCGGTCCGCCACGCCCCAGAGCTCGC
>CAMVDI010000025.1 GCA_947166205.1 uncultured Clostridia bacterium | reverse complement strand
TCTGCCAGGCGACGCCCACCCGGTACTGAACGTCATACAGCAGGGTGAACAGCTTGTGCTCCGTGATCTCCGTGTTCATATAGATCCGGATGGCGGTGCTGTCCCGGGTGCGGAGCAGGATCTCCTCCCGGAAGTCGCCGAAAATATCCGCGATCAGGCAGGGATTGCCCTTTGTGCCGTTATTGGTCAGGGTATCCTCGGGCTCCAGCATGACCCCGTGGGTATTGTCCGCGATCCGGCCCACGTGCTCCCCCCGCAGGTAGTCCACCCCGTCCGTCACCTGCGTGCTCAGATCCGCCGCCCACCGGATGCTGGCGTTCGTCCCCAGCAGGGGCACATCCAGCTGATTTCCCTTCGCGTCATAGGTTTTCAGCACCCAGCACTGCAGCCCCCGCACGCCTGGCACCACGTCCCCCACCATGCACCGGCCCAGATCCGTGTCCGCCGGCTCGCCGAAGAGAACTTCCCCGGTTTCCGCGTCCCGCAGGGCCCATCCCCAGGGCGCGGCCCTGGCCCCCTCAAACACGTTGAAGATCTGCATTCCCGGCCGGTCCGGATCGATGATGCCGCAGTGCATGGAATCCCCGTGGCCGAATTTCGCCTCCGAGCCGTCCGGCATGGGGCCGTAGCTGGAATACAGCAGGCTGCCGTCCTGGTCGATGACCGCCGCGCCGTAGACGATTTCCTGGCATCCGTCCCCGTCCACGTCGGCGACCGCCATGCTGTGGTTTCCCTGGCCGGCCAGCAGGCCGTGGGTGGGGCTCACGCCCCGGCCCGCATGGCAGTTGTCGTTGAAGGGGTTGCTCATGACCACGTGTCCGGAATCCGCGGTGAACCGCCGGACAAAGCGGCCGTCACGGAAGTCGTAGGCCGTCACGGTGGTGCGGGTGTAGTATCCCCTGCCGATGATCACGCTGGGATGCTCCCCGTCCAGATACGCCACGGCGGACAGAAACCGGTCCACCCGGTTGCAGGGCTCGATGCGGGCCATGCTGTAGTCCCCCCACAGGAGCCCGTCGTCCTCCCGGGGCACGGGGAAGGGAATGGTTTCCAGCTCCCTTCCGTCCCCGGAGAACATGGTCAGATACTCCGGGCCCTCATAGATGAAGCCCTCGAACTGATCCAGCCGGTTCTTCCCGCTGCGGCCGGGGGCGTAGACCCGGATGAAGTAATCCGCCAGGGCCTCCGCGTCCTTCCGGCTGAGGGGGTATTCATATTTCCGCGGGATGCCGAAGCAGGCCTCCAGGGTATCCGGCCAGTGCCCGTTCCTGACCTCGGGATGGTCCCGCCAGGCCGCGAACACGTCCGCCATATGGTTCCGGTAATCCTCCGCGGAGCAGACGTAGTCGTCCCCGTTGGTCCGGCCCGCGGCCTCGTCTTCGGGCAGCAGGGTGATATACTTTTCGCTCCGGACCTCCCCGTTCTCATCGTAGACGGTCATCCGGGTGCCCGGCGCCGTCTTCACGCACATCTCCGCCCGGCCGTCCCCGTCGAAATCATAGACCATGAACTGGGTGTAATGGGCCCCGGCCCGGATGTTCCGGCCCAGATCCAGCCGCCACAGCAGCCGCCCGTCCAGCTTGTAGCAGTCGATGAGGCAGTTTCCCGTATATCCCCGGTGGGACACGTCATGGGAATCGGAGGGATCCCATTTCACATAGTATTCCAGCTCCCCGTCCCCGTCCGCGTCCCCGACGGACATATCGTTGGCGCTGTAGGTGTATTTTTCCCCCTCCGGATGCATCGTGCCGGGCCGGGTCACGCCGTCCGCCGGCTTCCGCAGCGGAATGTCCAGATAGTTCTTCCCGCTTTTCCAGGGCCGCGCCGGTTCGCATTTTTCCTTTTCCTCCCCGTCCAGGATGGGCGCCACCTGATACAGGCTGTCCTTCGTCCCCTCCCGGTCCAGGTAGTTCGTGCTGTCGGTCACCGTGGCGATACGCTTTCCGTCCCGGTACAGGGCGAAGGCCGCCCCGGTCATCCCGGTGTCCCCGTATCCGGTCACTTCCTCCCGCAGCAGCCGCCAGGCCACGAAGATCCCGTCCTCCCGGCAGGCGGCGGCCAGGCCCCGGTTCAGCTTCTCCAGCTGGGGCCGCAGCTTCTTTTTCACCGGCGTCCGGATCACGTCGGTCCTTTCCGCCGCCCGGCCGCCGATGACGGCCTCCGCGTAAAGATAATAAGGCACGTGGGTTCCCCGGCGGAAGCGGAAGCGGGTTTCCCCCGTCTCCCCCGCCTGCTTGAAAACCGTGGTTCCGTGATATCTGTCCGACCAGTACACCCGATAGCTTTCCGCCTTCTCCGCCGGTTCCCACGCGATGTCCGTCCAGTCCTCCCCGGCCTCCTGTACCCAGATCCGCATCTTTCGTTTCCTCCCCCGGTCCGTTCTTTCTTCCGTATCCTGATCCTGCCCGCTCCGGCCCTGTCCGGCCTCTTCCGTGCCGCGCCCGGCCCCCGGACCTTCTCCTACAGGCCTCAGCCATGCCGTATCCTGCCCCGGAAACGCTCCGTCCGGCCCCGTCCGTTTCCCGCTCCGTCAGGTCCGCTCCTCGTAGTCCCGGAGCCTTTCGGAAAAATAATCAAGCTTCCATGTCACCTTGTTCAGGTATTCCTGCATCTCGCTGATCCGCCGGATCACGCTTTCCCGGTGCTCCTGGAGAAGCCTGACCCGCTCCTTCAGGGTCTGATCCCCTTCCCGGGAAAGCCGGACAAACCGGGTGATCTCCGCCAGCTGCATGCCCGTGTTCTTGAGGCAGCAGATGAGCCCCAGGGTTTCCATATTCTCCTCCGTATACTGCCGGATCCCCCCGGAGGTTCTCTGAATCGGGGGCAGCAGCCCCTCCTTTTCGTAGAACCGGAGGGTATGCTCGGACAGGCCGGTCCTTTTGCTGACATCCTGGATGGAATACATGGGAAAAAACCTCCTGAAAGCATTGACTTAGAGTAAACTTCAAGGCGTAATATCATGATATCAGGCCCCGCGGCGGCAGTCAAGGCGGAAAGGGCGTCCCGTCCCTCCGCCCCCCGGGGCAGGACGCGAACGAGAGGAGAAACAGCGATGAACAACTTTACATTCTATTCCCCCACCTGTTTTGTTTTCGGTCAGGATTCGGAAAAGCAGGCCGGCGCGCTGGTCCGGCGCTTCGGCGGCAGCCGGGTGCTGATTCACTACGGTGGCGGCAGCGCCCTCCGTTCCGGGCTCATCGACCGGGTAAAGGCCTCCCTGGATCAGGAAGGGATTCCCTATGTGCTGCTGGGGGGCGTTCAGCCGAACCCCAGGAGCGGGCTGGTCTATCAGGGCATCGAGCTGTGCCGGAAGGAAGGGATCGACTTCATCCTGGCCGTGGGCGGCGGCAGCTCCATCGACTCCGCCAAGGCCATCGCCGCCGGCGCGGTCTATGAGGGGGATTTCTGGGATTTCTACAGCGGAAAGCCCATTGAGCGCGCCCTGCCGGTGGGCACCGTGCTGACCATCGCCGCCGCGGGCAGCGAAGGAAGCCCGGACAGCGTCATCACCCTGGAGGACGGCATGTTCAAGCGCGGAGCCAGCGGAGACGCGATCCGTCCCCGGTTCTCCATCCTGAACCCCGCCCTGACCCAGACGCTCCCGCCTTATCAGACCGCCTGCGGGATTACGGATATCATGGCCCATCTGTATGAGCGCTATCTGACCAATACCAAAGAGGTGGAGGTGACGGACCGGCTGATCGAGGCCCTCCTCCTCACCATGATTCACGAAGGTCCCCGGGTGATCGCGGATCCGGACAATTATGACGCCCGGGCGAATATCATGTGGGCCGGCATGATGGCCCACAACAATTCCTGCGGCGTGGGCCGGAGCCAGGACTGGAACAGCCACAACATCGAGCATGAGCTGTCCGCCCTGTATGACTGCGCCCACGGAGCCGGCCTGGCCGTGACAATGCCCGCGGTGTTCTCCTATGTGATGGATCATGACGTGATGCGTTTCGCCCAGGCGGCGGTCCGGGTCTGGGGCTGCCAGATGGACTTCGCCCATCCCGAGGTGACCGCCCGGGCGGGCATCGAGGCGCTGCGGCATTTCCTGGCCTCCATCGGTATGCCGGGCAGCTTCGCGGAGCTTGGGGCCAGGGAAGAGGACATCCCGCTGCTGGTGAAGAATCTGTGCCGGGGAGACGGCCGTCCGGGCAGCATTTCCGGTTTTGTCACCCTGGACGAGGAAGACTGCGAAAAGATTTACCGGATGATGCTGTAAGGCCCGGGGCGGCGGGGATATGCCCGCCGGAAAAGGGGCCGCGGCTTATCCGCCGGGGGGAAAGCCCGATTCTGCGGGGGCTTTCCCTGGGTTTTGCGCCGGTGCCGCGCCGGCATGGGGATTCATATGAAGGACGTCGGAAATTCAAACAGTATCACAAGGGACTATCTGGATTCGCTGCTGATCGAAACCCGGTATATGGACGCCTGCTTCCCGGACACGGCCTTTGTGCTCTTCGGGCGGCGCTTTGCCTCGCCGGTCATGACCGCGGCACTTTCCCATCTGAATCACTTCATGTTTCCCGGCGCGGCGGACGCCCTGGCCCGGGGCGCCCGGGACGCGGGATGCGTGCTCTGGTACGGCATGGCGGAGGAAGAGGAGATCGAAAGGCTGGCCGCCTTCGGGGCGGGCATGATCGAGATCATCAAGCCCTACGCCGACCGGGATCTGATCGCCCGCAAAATCCGCCACGCGGAGGCCTGCGGCCTGCTGGCGGTGGGGATCGACATCGATCACGCCTTCAGCGGGGACGGCGGGCCCGACGTTGTGGACGGACAGAAAATGAGCCCCGTCCGTACGGAGGAGCTCAGGGAATTCTGCCGCTTGACCCGCCTTCCGCTGATCGTGAAGGGGGTTCTGAGCCTGAGGGACGCGGAGAAATGCCTGGACGCCGGGGCGTCGGGGCTGGTCCTGTCCCATCACAACAACCGGATTGAATACGCCGTTCCGCCGCTGGCGGTGCTGCCGGAAATCGCGTCCCTGGTGCAGGGCAGGATCCCGGTTTTCGTGGATGATGAGATCCGGACCGGGATGGACGCCTTCAAGGCGCTCTCCCTGGGCGCGAAGGGCGTATGCGTGGGCCGACCGCTGATGACGGCCATCAAGCAGGATCCCGAAAACGGAGCCCGGGATTATCTGCTGAAGGCCGCCGGCGAGCTGCGCAAGGCCATGGCCTTTACCGGCTGTTCCGGCCTGGACCGCATGGATCCGGGCGTCATCCGGAGAATCTGAGGGATTTCACATAGTCCAGGGACGCCAGGTATTCCGCGTCCGAGTTCAGGTGCTCGATGATCATCGGCATATCCCGGTCATACCGTTCCGCCGTGGCCATATAATCGGCGATGGGGAAAGCGCCCTTTCCGCAGGGAACTTCCTTCAGCTGAAAAGTCAGTTCTTCCCGCAGCTGAATATCCTTCACATGGCAGCTGAGAACCAGCGGCCCCAGAAGGTCGAAGCATTCCCGCAGGAACTCCTCCGGGAAGAAGTACCGCTTCGGCGTGTTGATCATGTTGATGATGTCCATATGAACGCCGAAGGCTTCCCGGTTCACGTCCCGCATCAGCTCCAGATACTCCTCCGGCCCGGTGGGCAGCATCCATGGCATGGGCTCCAGGGAGTACCGGGTCCGGACCGGCCGCACCGCGTCGATCAGTTCCCGGGTATAGTCGATGACCGCCTCCCGGTATTCGGCGGTATAGTTCTCCCTGTATCCCCCGTCCCATACGGGCCCGCCCCAGGTTCCCGCGATGTTCACGCAGCAGCGGGCGCCGATCTCCTCGGCCAGGCGCAGCTGGCCCAGGGCGTGGGTCCGGGCCGCTTCCCGCTCCGCCCGGTCCGCCGCCAGCACGTTCCGCCAGATACCCACCTCCGCGATCATCAGATCCTCAGCTCTGGCCGCGTCCGCGTAGTCCGCGATGGTCCGCTCCGGCGCGGTATAATCCACCGGAAAAACCACCGCGCCGCAGCCCAGTTCCTTCATGCGCTTCGCCCACTGCTTCGCGTTTTCATGGGCGAGGGGGGATGAGAGACCGATTCTCATTCCGATTCCTCCTTCACGATGGCGGGTTCCCGCCTCCGGATGCCGCCCGCGGCCTTTCGGTGGGCAGCGGGCCCCGTCCTTTTCTGCCGCCTTTCCGCCTCCGCGGGAAGGCGTTTTTGTTTTCCGCCGCTCCCCCGGATCACACCTCTTTCCGGATCGTCTCCAGGGGAACCTGATGCCGCTCTGCCAGAGCGGCCAGATCTTCGTATTCCGCCTTGCTCCGCCGGACGCCCATGCCGCTGGCGGTCTTCACCCGCACAGGGCCGTAGGAGGTCTCAACGGTCTCAAACGAGCGCTCCAGCACGTAGCGGCTCATATCCTGCCTGCGGATTCCAAGAGTCGTGGTGTGCCGCATCATGACGCCGGCCAGCCTGTCCGCGTCCTCCGGCAGGCAGATCACGCAGAGCATCACCCCGGGGCGGGACTTCTTCATGCCCACCGCCTGGGTATACACATCCCGCGCTCCGGCCCTGAACAGCTGCTCCATGGCGAAGCCCAGCTCCTCCCCGGTCATGTCGTCCAGGTTGCATTCCAGCCGGGTAATCTGTTCCCGGTTTCCTTCGCTTTCCCCCAGGAAGGCCCGCAGGCAGTTGGCCCGCTCAAAGTCCTTCTTGCCCATGCCGTATCCCACGGCTTCCCCGGTCATCACGGGGCGGTCGCCGAAGCGGGACACAAAATGCTTCAGCAGCGCCGCGCCGGTGGGGGTGCACAGCTCGCCCTGCACCTGGCCGCCATAGGTGGGAATGCCGCTCAGGATCAGCGCCGTGGCCGGGGCCGGCACAGGCAGAACGCCGTGCATGCAGCGCACCCAGCCCGCGCCGACATGCACGGGAGAGGCCTCGATCTTCTCCGCGCCGATCATCTCCATCAGCAGGCACACGCCCACCACGTCGGCCACCGCGTCCAGGGTGCCCACCTCGTGGAAATGGATTTCGCTGACGGGCTGCCCGTGGACCCGGCTTTCCGCCTCCGCGATCAGCCCGTAGACCGCCGCGGCGTCCGCCTTCACCCGGTCGGAAACCTCCAGCCCCTCGATGATTTTCCCGATCTCCGCCGCGGAAGCGTGATGGTGCGGATGCCCGTGGCCGTGGTCATGGTCATGCTCGTGGTCATGCTCATGCTCGTGGTCGTGATCGTGGTCATGAGGATGTTCATGATCATGATGATGCCCGTGGTCATGCTCGTGTTCGTGATCATGGTCGTGATCATGATGGTGCTCATGGTCATGATCATGCTCATGCCCGTGCTCATCCTGGGATTCTTCCTCTTCCCCGTGGACGGTCACCTTCATATGGGTGCCGGTAATGCCGCATTTGACGGCCTTTTCCGCCTCCACCCGCACCCCGGGCAGCCCCAGGGCGTTCATCCTGTCAATAAAGGCCTGTTTGTCGGGTACCAGTTCCAGCAGCGCCGCCATCAGCATATCGCCCGCCGCGCCCATGCCGCATTCCAGATACAGGGTTTTCACGTCGTTTTCCTCCGCTCCGCTCTGATTTATACAATGTTTTTTCGCCCTTGGCCGCAGGCCTCCTGCCATTTTTCGGGCGCCACGCTTCTTTTTTCTTCTGTTTTCCCTTCCCCCGGCGCGAGACTGCCTTTTTCTTCTGTTTCCGCTGTCAGGAAGCTCCCCTGGGCAGCCTGCAGGTGAACACCAGCCGGCTCCCCTCCATGGCCGCCGAGATGCTGCCGCCGTGCTTCTCCGTGATGGCGGCGGCGATCGCCAGGCCGATTCCGAACCCGCTCTGCCTGTCCTTGTTCCGGGAGGGATCCGCCCGGTAGAAGCGGTCAAACAGCTGCCTGCACTGCTCTTCCGTCAGGGGCTCCGCCACGTCATTGGCCACGGTGATCCGCACATGCCGTCCTTCGCCCCGGGCGCTGACCGCGATGCTTCCCTCCTCCGCGGCATACTTGACCGCGTTGTCCAGCAGGGTGGAAAGCAGCCGCGATACGGAGGCCCGGTCGCCCTGGACGGTCAGGCCGTCCCCGGCCTCCACGGTCATGCTTTTCCCCTCGAACTCGGCCATGGCGGCAAAGGGTTCTGCGGTCTCCCGGAGCAGGGAGTCAACCGGAAGGGTTTCCATGACCAGCAGCGCGTCCGCCTCTTCCATGCGGGACAGGTATACCAGCTCATCCACCAGATGCCGCATCTGGGCCGTCTGCCGCTGGGTGCTCTTCACCCAGGGATTGTCCGGATTCTCCATCTGCATCAGCTCCATGTTCGTGGAGATCACGGTCAGCGGCGTTTTCAGCTCATGGCTGGCGTTGGTGATGAACTGCTTCTGCTGCTCCATGTTCCGGATGGTGGGCTCCACGGCCTTCCGGCTGGCCAGCGAGACAAACAGCCAGGCCAGCAGAATGCCCCCCGCGCAGGCCAGGCCGGAGATCCACGCCAGGGTCCGCACGGCGGCCAGCTTGGTCTCGCAGTTCAGAAACAGCACGGTCCGCCCTCCCCGGGGACCGTTCCGGACGGAATAAAGATAATCCTGCAGAAAGGCGGGCCCCCCGCTCCCCCGGGCGATGGCCTGGGCCGCCAGGGCGGTGGCTTCCTGCTCGTCAAGATCCGGCATATTGCTCAGATTGACGTTCCGCAGGGTCCCGTCCGTGTCCAGAAAGGCGGAAAACCATCTGGATTCGCTGACCAGGTTCCGGGCATGCCTGTCCCTGCCGTCCATGCGTCCCCCCATGTCCTCCCGGCTCATGGTGCTGTTTTCCGAAAGGAAGGCCAGGGTCTCGGCCAGCTCGGACCGGACGCTGAACCAGTTGGCCGCGTTGACGATCCCGACGGCCAGCACCATGGCCACCGTCAGGGTGACCAGGGCGATCCGGATAAACCTCTTCCGCAGTTTTCTGATCATGCTTTTTTCTCCAGTGAATAGCCCGTGCCCCGGTGCACCCGGATTTCCACGGCCGTGTCCAGCTCCGCCAGCTTCTTGCGCAGGGTGGAAATGTTGACCCACACCACGTTGATCTCCGCCTCGGCATCCCAGCCCCAGACCTTGTCCATCAGCTGCTGCACGGAGAAAAGAATATGCGGGTTCTCCATGAACAGGGCCATCATCTGATAGGTCTTCCCCACCAGGCGCACCGACCGGCCGCCGCAGCGCAGCTCGTTGCTGCCCTTGTCCAGCTCCAGATCCTCAAAGGTGACCACGTCCGGCACCCAGGCTTCCCGGCGGCGGAGCATGGCCCGGATCCGGGCCAGCAGCTCCTGGGCGTTGAAGGGCTTGGAAAGATAATCATCCGCCCCGGCATCCAGCCCGGCGACCCGGTCCCCGACGGCGTCCCGGGCAGTCAGAAGCAGGCAGGGGGTCTTCACACCCTCTGCCCGCAGCCGCCGCAGCACCTCAACGCCGTCCTTCCCGGGCATCATCCAGTCCAGAATGATCCCGTCATAGGATTCGGCCCGGGCGTAGCTCAGCGCGTCCTCCCCGTCAAAAACGGCGTCCACCTGATACCCGGAGCGGGTCAGCAGCGTTTTCACCGCGTTGTTCAGATCCCGGTCGTCCTCGGCAAACAGTATCCGCATCTTCCATCACCCGTCCCCTATCATACCAGATTTTTCCCGGGATTTCATCCGTAAATCCAGTCCTTCCCCGGTCCGTCCGCCCGGGATTCCTGCTCCCGGGGCGGGCGGACCGCCCGGAGCGGCGGTTTCGTCACCATCCGCCCCGGCCGCCTCTGCCGCCGCCGTTCCGGCCGCCGTTCTGGCCGCCGCTCTGCCCGCCCCAGCCGCCGTCCTGGCCGCCGAAGCCATTGTTCTGGCCGCCCCAGCCGCCCCGGCCTCCGCCCATCATCTGGTTCGGGATGGAGGACACCTGCTGGCCGTTGACGATGATGGTGCCGCCGTTGTACTGGGCCGTTCCGTCATAGTCGAAGGTGCTGTTTCCGGTGACCCGGACGGTTCCCCCGTTGACGATGACCTGGCCGTTGGCGTCGATGCCGTCCGTATCGCCGGCGCCCATGACGATGGTGATATCGCCGTCGTTGATCTCGATCAGGGGCGTATAGGCGCTGGATTTCCGGGCCGCGTTGATGCCGTCGTCGCTGCTCTGGATGCTGATGGTTCCGCCGTTGATCTGCACGTAGGTTCCCTCGATGCCTTCGGCCGCCCGGACCGTCATGTCGCCGCCGTCGATCTGGACCACGGAGGTGCCGTGGATGCCGTCGTCCCCCGCGTCAACGGTCAGCGTGCCGCCGCCGATATACACATAGCCCTTTTCCGGGTCCTCCGTGTTCTCCGCGTGCAGGCCGTCCGTGCCCGCGGTCAGGTTCAGGGTGCCCGCCGCGATCCGGATGGAATCGTTGGCCTCGACGGCCTTCGAGGAAGCGGTGATCCGGTACGTGCCCCCGGTGATTTTGACGTCGTCCTTGCCCACGATGCCGTTCTTCGTGGAGGAAAGCGTCAGGACGGCGGTGCCGTTCAGGGTCAGATCCTCCTTTGAGAAGATGACCCCGTCGGTGTTCGTGCTGCCGTCCGCACGGAACGTTCCCGTCACGCTCAGGCTGCTGTCCCCGGCGACGGTGATGAACACCTTGCCGGCGGATTTGACGTAAACCGCCGGAAGGCTTTTGTTGGTGATGTTCACGCCCTCCAGCACGATCTGGACCTTGTCGTCCGTCCCGGCTTCCACGATGACGGTGGCGTTCTCCGCCGTGCCGGTGATCACGTAAACCCCCGCGGCGTCAATCGTGATGTCCTGCCCGTCCGACAGGGTATACCGGACAGCCTCCGTCAGATCGGCCGTCTGCTCCAGGTCCCGGTCGGTGAACAGGTCGTCCGCGCTGTAGACCGGGGCGGACGCGGCGGCCTGAGTCCCGGTCTCCGCGAAAGCGGGAACCGTGAGCAGAACCGCCAGAAGAATCAGGCTGGTCAGAATTCCAATAAAGCGTTTCATATTGCGTACTCCTTTCAAGGCTGCATAATCATCCTGTTGTATTCCGGGCTGCCCCGGCTCCTCTCCGGGTTACATCTCATTCCGGGCGTCCGCGACCCGGGCCAGGGAAACCGGCAGGTTTCCGTTTCTCTCCCGGACGGCGTCCAGGAACTGCTTGCCCGCCCCGGGGCTGCGCAGCACGCCCCTGTAGATCAGCTGATAGGCCGTTCCCATTTCCACCGTGCGCACCCGGATCAGCTCATGGGCCGCGAAGTGGGCGTCCAGCAGATCGTCGAACAGGCCGTCATAGTCCATATCCTCGGGAATGGAAATCCGCGCCTCCCGCTGGTTCTCCGCCGCCCGCCCGAATCCGCAGGCGTCCAGAACCGCGTGGAAGATCAGGCAGAGCGCCATCAGCAGGCAGGCCACCGCCACGTATCCGGCCCCCAGGCAGAGGCCCACCGCCGCCGCCAGGAAGATGGCCAGGATTTCCTGCCCGCTGCCCTGGGCCGACCGGAAGCGGATCAGACTGAAGGAGCCCGCCACCGCGATTCCCGCCCCCAGGTTGCCGTTGACCGCCATGATGATCGTGGCCGTGATCACGGGCAGCAGCGCCAGCGTGAAGGCGAAGGACCGGGTGGCCGTCAGGTTCTTCTTCGTATAGTAAAGCGCTCCCGCGAAGCCCAGGACCAGCGCCAGCCCCAGCGCCAGAAGGACGTTCCCCCAGGTCAGGCTCCCCGCCGTAAAGATACTGCTGAACATGTTTCTCCGCTCCCTTCCGTATTCTCCGTCCTCGGCCTGATGTACCGGCGGTACGCCAGGCCGTACTTGGAAAAGTGGGTCCTCCGGGCTCCGGTTTCCCGCATCAGCCCCGTGAGCCACAGGGGATAGACCCCGTTCGTCTTGATCTCCATCAGCCGCTCCCCGGCGGGCAGAAGCAGGTTCCCCGTCTCCCCGGAATTCAGGTCCGTCTCCCAGTCCCGGAACATCAGGTTCCGGTCAAAGGTCACGCGGATCCCCGGCATCTCCGGGTGGAACCAGGCGTCCCGGTCATAGGAGATGACCGCGGCGGGCCGCAGGCTGTACCGGCGCGTCATCCACATGACCTCCCGCCCGACCTGGCCCGTCTCCTCCGGCATCTCCCCGCGCTCCAGGGCGCCCACCGCTTCCTCCAGCGGCATCCCTGTCCTCCGCTTGTAAACCACGCCGTTGTACTTCTTCTTGATCTCCACGAAGGCCCGCGTCAGGGTTCCCGGCTCGCCGTAGGCCCGCAGGCGCAGCTTTTCCTTGTAGGCCGGCCGCTCCAGGGACTTCCGGATCAGCTCATAATCCGCCGTGTCGTAGTACAGGCTCTGGATCCGGGGGCTTCCGTAATCCGTCTTCCGGAAGCCCATCCGCAGAAGCCCCATCTCCATCCCCGCCGCCTGATGCAGGCTCAGCAGGTACTTGGTCTCGACTCTCGCGAAATTCTCCTGCATGCCCCTCATTCCTTTCCGCCGGTCCACGCCGCGCCGCTGACGCTCTGGATGATTCCGCTCACGCACAGGGCGCCCAGCAGCCAGCGGGAAATGCTGTTGTCGATAAAGTTCATCATGGGGTTGAACTGGTCCAGGATCAGGAAGACGATAAAGACCAGACCCAGAATCACCGTCAGATGGCTGAAAACCGTCCGTACCTTATTCATGATCATTCACCTCCGCGATCAGCAGCGCGTCGCTGCTCTCCCGGCCGCCGCCGGACGGGTCGTTGATCACCGCCTGATTCCAGACCATGATCGAGGAATTTCCGCCGTCCAGGTTGTAGGCCGCCGTGCAGCCCAGGTCATGGAACAGCTGGCTCAGCGCCGGCAGGGTGATGCCCGCCGATTCTCCCCGTCCGTCCACCACCACCATGCAGTAGTGGCCGGGCTCGTAGTAGCCGATGGCGGTCCGCGGGTTGGCGGAGATGATCCGGCTGGTGCTGGCGAAGCTTGTCAGCACGCTGCCGTCCGTGTCCAGCAGCGCCGGCCCGAAGGTCCACGCCTGCCAGGCGCCGTCCTGGACGGCCTCCTCCACCGTGAAGGAGGATCCGGGCATGACCCGCATGGTGCCGTCATAGTAGAGCACGCATACATCGCAGTCCGTCCGGTTCGCCCGGTAGATGACCCCGTTCCGGATGACCACGCCCTCGCTGGTGTTGCCGTAGTAGTCCCCGTTCACCGCGATCAGCGCGTTGTTCAGCAGGGCCATGTCCTGTATGCTGTCCCGGAAGCCGGATCCGTAGGTGTCCTGCGCCAGCGCCGACTGGAAGCAGGTGATGTCCCGCACATAGATGTCCGCCAGGTAGTAGGTGGTCCGGCCCAGGGTTTCCTCCGTCACGGTGATGGAGATGTCCGGGCTGGAGTAGCTGTTCTCCGTCACGACCACGTCCTCCGTGTACTTGTCGGCAAACTTCTCAGCCATGGGCGTGTCGTCCGCCTCCGGGGTTTCCGAAGTCTCCGCGGTTTCGGATGCTTCCTCCCCGCCGCTCTCCGTCAGCGCACTGCCGCCCTTTCCGTTCATGCCGCCGCTTCCCTTGCCGCCGCTGTTCCGGTTTCCGCCGTTTTTCTGTCCGCCGCCCCTGGCCTGCAGCGTGGAAACGTCGCTCATCCCGGCGGACGCGGTCAGGATGGCGCTCTCCGGCAGCGTGCGGCTTGTTTTCCCGGCTGTTTCATCCGGATTCTCCGTATCTCCTGTATCCACCGTCTGATTCGGATTGCTGATCACGATGCCCAGGCTCTGCTGCTGCCGGGGCAGCACATGATGGAACAGGGCAAAGACTACGAGCACCACCCCGGTGCAGACCAGGTCGATCAGAATATTTCGTATAACACGATGCTTCTTCATTGCGATTCCCTCCTTCGTCGGTTCCCTTTTCCCTCCCGACGCGGATAAAGTAACACCGTTCCTTAAAACGAAATTAAAAACGGCGGACTTCTTCTGTGAATATTTGGTGAAGTCCGCCGCGATAAAAAAAAGCCCGGAAGGAGCCAGGGGTCCGGTTCCCCTGTCTCCTTCCGGAAGCGTGAAAACGATCAGTTCTCTTCCCTGCAAAGATCCGCGAATTGATATGTCAGGATTCTCTTCAGCTCCTCCGTTGAAACCCGCACATGGAATCCGATCTTCCCCGCGCTGAACAGGATCTGCCCCAGCCCTTCCGCGGATCTGTCGATCCAGGTGGCCAAAGGCTTTTTCATCCCGATCGGGGAGCACCCTCCGTGTACATACCCCGTCAGCGGCAGCAGATCCTTCGCCTTCAGCATCTCAACGCTTTTCTCCCC
>CAMVDI010000024.1 GCA_947166205.1 uncultured Clostridia bacterium | reverse complement strand
AAGATGGCCGAGCTGGCGCGGAATTCCCTGATCTCCGCCATGGACCTGCTGAAGGATTATTCCGAGAAGGGTCTGGAATCCGTGCGGAAGCTTGAGGGCATCATCGACCGGTATGAGGACAAGATCGGCAGCTACCTGATGAAGCTGACCGGCCGGGAAATGACGGAAACCCAGAACCGGGCGGTCAGCCAGTATCTCCGGGCCATCACGGATCTGGAGCGGATCAGCGACCACGCGCTGAACGTGGCCGAGCGCGCTCAGGAGATTCACGAGAAGAACATCCTGTTCTCCGAGAAGGGCGACAAGGAGATGGAGAACCTGAAGGACGCGATCCGGACGATCGTGGAGATCACCTTCAGCAGCTTCGCGGAAAACGATATCGACGCCGCCTGCCGGGTCGAACCCCTGGAGCAGGTCATCGACCTGGTCTGCCGCCGGATGAAGGAAAAGCACGCCCAGCGTCTGCAGAAGGGAAAGTGCACCATCGTCAACGGCTACGTGTTCAACGACCTTGTGGCCGACTTCGAGCGGATTTCCGATCACTGCTCGAATATCGCCATCGTGCTGGTCGAGCTGGCGGACAACGCCCTGGACGTCCACGCCATGTCCGAGATGCTCCAGCATGAGCATCAGCATCACTTTGATGAGTATTACGAAGAGTACGCCGCCATCTTCCTGAAAAAGGCGGACCGTCTTCTGCCGGAATAAGAAGCCGCGGCTTCATGCCCCGCGCAGACTCACCCCGTTCGCCCGAGCCCCGGCCCCTGAGCGCGCCGGGCACGGCCGTATTGTGACCCGCGCATGCAGCCAGCCGGCGCCCGGTCTCTCCGGCCTGCCGCCCTGCCCGAAACAAACAGCCGCCCTCCCATGAGAGCGGCTGTTTTGCTGTCTTCGGCATCATCTGCCGGAGCGGCAGGAAGCTTCAATGCCTCCGGCCCGCGGGGCCGTCTTTCCCCGCATCTTCCGGAGCTCCTTCCGTCGCTTCCTCCGGAGTCTTCTCCGGTTCCTCCGTCCCGGCCTCGTCCCCGGCGGATTCCGTCCCGTCCGCGGCGGTGGTCACCAGCGCCGTCATGCCGTAGCGGGTGTTCTCATCCGGCACAAAGGAGACGTACACCGGATAGGTGACGCTTTCCTCCCCCTGGGTGCCCAGGGCGGAGATCATCTCGACCCGGCCCTCATAGCTGACGCCCAGATCCTGATTCCAGTCCAGCTCCACCTTCATCCGCTGTCCGACGGAAAGCTCCTTCAGATCCGCCTCCGCCACATCCGCCCTGACCCAGGCCGTGCCCGCCGGATAGATCACCGCGGCCACGGATCCCGCCGTAACGGAGGAGCCCTTTTCCACGTTCAGCTCCGCGATTACGCCGTCCGTCCCTGCCCGGATCTCCGCGCTGACCGCCTCCGGTCCGTCAAAATCGCCGCTGACGGTCTCAAACAGCAGCTGCCCCCGCTTCACCGTGTCCCCCGCCTGAACCGCGAAGGAAACGATGTTCCCGGTTCCGGTCACCGCGGTCGGGGAAACCCGCTCGATATTGCCCCGGCCGATGCAGGTGGCCTGCGTATAGCCGCTGTCCCGGTAGATGCCCATATTGTCCCCCACGAGGAAGTCGCCCTCCGTCACCAGCACGGTATAGGAGGAGCCGTCCACCAGCGTGACCATGCCCTCGCCCTTCATGTTGGTATGGGCCCGGCTGACCAGAAAGACCTTCTCGCCGGGATGCACCAGGTCGTTTTCCGGCGCGTCATAGGCCTTGGAGATCGACGCGGAAATGCTGAGCCTGTAAGTCCCTTCCAGATACATCACAGCCCCGTAGCGGTTCGCCACCGTCTCCGCGTTGTCCCCCGCCTGGCCGAAAACCGCGGCCACCGTTCCGTCCTCCTCCGCGAAGACCTTCGTGGTCCGGATCCGGGCGATCACCGTATCCGCGGTGACGGTCTCCCCCGCCCGGACGGGAACCTCCTCCGCCGTTCCGCCCGCGTACGCGTAAACGGGCAGAGTGGCGCCGGTTTCGACCGTGCCGCTGAAGGAAATCGGTTCCGCCAGCGCCGCGGTCCCCGTCAGGCAAAGCGCCAGGATCAAAGCCAATGCCGTCTTTTTCATGATCTTTCTTCCTCCTTCTGTTCTTTCGCGGAAGCACCGGCGCTCCCGCGTTGTTTCCATAAATGCCGGGATAAATGCCGGGCGCTACACGCTGCGCAGGGCATCGATAGGATTCAGCCTGCTGGCCTTCCGGGCCGGCGCCCATCCGAAGATGATGCCGATGGCCGCGGAGAAGCCGAAGCCCAGGGCGATGGCGTCCGTACTGATCCGGAAGGCGGTGCCCATCAGGTTGCTCAGGGCAAAGCTCAGCAGCAGCCCCAGCGCGATTCCCGCCATGCCGCCGATCAGGCTCAGCAGGAAGCTCTCGATCAGAAACTGCAGCTGGATCTGCCACTGCCGGGCGCCCAGGGCCTTCTTCAGGCCGATCTCCACCGTCCGCTCCGTAACCGTGGTCAGCATCATGTTCATGATGCCGATGCCGCCCACCAGCAGCGCGATGCTGGCGATGCCCGCAAGCAGGGTGGTCATCATGCCCATCATCGTCTCCATGGTGTCCTCGATGGCGTCCATGGTGGTGACGGTGAAGGTGTCCTCCTCAAAGGAGAACATGGCGTCCATGGCGCTCTCCACCGCGGAGGAGGCCTCGGCGCTGGTGACGCCGTCCGCCATGTAGACCGTAAAGCTGGTCACCTCGCCGGCGTTCGTCATCTTCAGCGCGGTGGTATAGGGAATCAGGATATTGGGGGATCCCAGGAAGATGGAGGCGATGCTCTCCGTGCTGTCCGCGGAGAAGACGCCCACCACCAGATAGGTAATCCCGTTGATGTACAGGTTCTGGCCCACCGGATCCACGCCGAAGAAGAAATCGGAGATCATCTCGTCGTCGATCAGGCAGACATAGCTCATGTTGTCGTCGTCCAGGAAGTTCAGGGGCCGGCCCCGCTTCACCACCTCCGGATTGCTCAGGAAGTAGTAGGCATTCTTTCCGCTGACCGTGATCTTGTTCTGGTATGTGCCGCCCCGGCTGACCCGGGCGTTGTTGATGCTGACGGTGGGCGTCACGCCCTCGACCTCCGGCAGCGCGGCGATCTTTTCCAGATCCTCCTTGCTCATTCCGGTTTTCAGGTCGCTCCCGGTCACGGAGACCGTCAGCGTGCCCGCGCCCATGCTCAGAAAGCTGTCGGAGATGGATCCGGTCACGCCGTTGACCGTGGTGATCAGGGTGATCACCGCCATGACGCCGATCAGGATGCCCAGCACCGTCAGGAAGGAGCGGACCTTCGCGCCCCGGATGTTGCTCAGGCTCATCCGGAAGCATTCCCCGATCATGATCATCGTGCCTTTGAAGGTTCTAAGCATCGGAGCTGTTCCCTCCTTCCGTCAGCACGCCGTCGATGATATGCACCACCCGCCGTGCGTTGGCGGCGATGTTCATGTCATGGGTGATCATGATGATGGATCGGCCTTCCTCGTTCAGTTCCCGGAACAGCTGCATGATCTGCCTGCCCGTCTTCTGGTCCAGGGCGCCGGTGGGTTCGTCCGCCAGCAGGATCCCCGGATTGGTCACCAGGGCCCGGGCGATGGCGACCCGCTGCTGCTGTCCGCCGGAAAGCTGGTTCGGATAGTGCCGCATCCGGTCGCTCAGCCCGACCTTCTCCAGCATTTCCCCGGCCCGCCGGGTGCGCTCCCGGGGGCTGACCCCCGCGTAGATCAGCGGCAGCTCCACGTTCCGCATCGCGTCCAGCCGCGGCAGCAGCTGGCTGTTCTGAAAGACGAAGCCGACCTCCCGGCTGCGGATGTCCGCCAGCTCGCCCTCCGTCATATCCTCGATCACTTGGTCCCGGAGGATATAGCTGCCGGAGGTCGCCGTGTCCAGGCATCCGATAATGTTCATCAGGGTGCTCTTGCCGCTGCCGCTGGGGCCCAGCACAGAGAGATACTCCCCTTCCCGCAGCTCCAGATTCACGTCCCGGAGCACCTGCATGTCCTCATCGCCCATATGGTAGAACTTGTTGATGTTCTCCATCCGGAAAAAGACGCTGTCCATTACTGACCACCGCCCATTCCGCCGGGCGTTCCGCTGCCGGAGGGTCTCTGCGGCGTTCCTGTGTTTCCGCCGCCCTGCCAGTTCTGCCGGTCGGAGTTCCGGGTGCCGGTGCCGTTTCTCCCGCCGCCCTGGTTGAACCGCTGCTGGCCGAACATGCTGGCGAACAGGCTGTTCAGGGAGTCCTCCGAAGTCTTGCTGACGGCGAAGACCGTCTCCCCGCTCTCCAGCCCGGACCGGATCTCCACATAGTTCCCGTTGCTGACGCCCACCTCGACCCGGACTTCCTCCAGGGTTCCTTCCTCGTTCTTCTTATAGACGAAGGCCTGGTTCTCCAGGGTAAAGCTCAGGGCGTCCGCCTTGAGGATGACCACGTCCACGGCCTCCTCCTGCGGGATGGTCACGGTGACCTGCATGCCGGGATAGACATCCCCGTCCACGTCCACATAGGCGGTCGCGGTATAGTAGGCCACGTTCCCGGTGGAGGAGGAGATGTAGTTGATGGTCTCCACCCTGGATTCAAAGACCTTCTCCGTGGCGGTGGCGGTCACGGTGCAGCGGTCCCCCACCTGCACGTCCCCGATATCGTATTCATCGATGCGGAAGGAAACCTGCATGTGCTGAAAATCCGCGATCTGTACAAGGGTGTCCCCCGCGGCGACGTCGTCGTCCTTCTTCACGCTGACCAGGTTCACCCGGCCGTCGAAATCCGCCGTGCTGGTGACGCCGCTGCTCAGCCGGACCAGCCGGTCCCCCTTCTTCACCTCGTCCCCCGCCTTGACGTATACGGCGCGCACCGTGGCCGCGGAGCCGGCGGTATAGGTGGCGCTGTCCCGCAGGGCCAGACTTCCGGAGAAGCTCAGGGAATTGGAGATCGTCCCCGTCACGGCAGTATAGGTATCATAGACCACCGTATACTGATCCCGCAGCTTTGCCCAGGTATAGACGCCGATGCCGCCCAGAAGCAGCAGAACAATCAGAACGGCCAGAATCTTCCGGAAGATCCTCTTCTTCTTCCTCCCGCCGCTTTTCGTCTTCCTCTCGCTCATCGGTTTGCGAACCTCCTTTGCTGAAACACCCGCGATCATATCATACAAATATGAACGCACAACCCTTTCTGTGTGAAAAGTTTGTGAAAAACAGGATTGAACTGTTTTTCAATGCCCTTTTACAGGAAACTGTTTTTTGGATTTTCAGCGGCCGGCTGCTTCATTAAACCGAAGCATGATAAACAATATAAAAGGGTTGATACGTCCGGGCCAAATCAAATGGATGTGTTCCGGATCAAACCGGAGATTGCCACACGGGGGCAATATCCATATAATAGGAACCATGGACTTCCGTTCCTGCTTTTTGTGCCGGAAAGGGGCACCCATGAGGTGGATAACCGCATAACAGCAGGCGCGGTTGAGAATGCGGCGAATATAATGACAAAAGGACAAGGAGAGCTTGTGCGGATGAAAAAGAACTGGAAACGGAGAATCTTTGACATTATCCAGATTGGAAATGTCAGCGATATTCCGAGCCGGACCTTTGATTACCTTTTGGTTGGGATTATCCTGCTGAATATACTGGTTCTGTTTTTGGAAACGTTCGATGCCCTGGCAGCGTGGCGGCCCTTGTTTCAATGGGTGGAGTGGGGAACAATGGCTTTCTTTTGCGCAGAATTTGCGCTTCGCATCTGGACGGCGGAATATCTGTATCCTCAGCTTTCGCGGACCAAAGCTATGTGTCGTTTTCTCATTTCCTTTGATGGGCTGGTTGATTTGCTGACTATACTTCCTTTTTTCTTCCTCAGTGGAGCTGTGGCCTTCCGGATGCTGCGGGTTGTCCGAATCTTTCATCTCTTTCGCATCAACGCTGTGTATGACTCCTTCAATGTGATTACTTCTGTCCTGAACGAAAAAAAGTCTCAGATTCTGTTCTCCCTTTTCATCATTCTTGTACTGATGCTGTCGGCATCTCTTTGCATGTACAGTGCTGAGCATGAAGCACAGCCGGATAAGTTTGTCAACGCTTTTTCCGGTATGTGGTGGAGCGTCAGCGCGCTTCTGACGGTCGGATACGGCGACATCTATCCCATCACCCCGGTCGGTCAGGTCCTTGCGGTAATTATCTCCTTTCTTGGTGTAGGAGCGGTAGCGGTTCCGACCGGTATCATTTCTGCTGGATTTGTGGAGCAGTATACCCGCCTGAGCCAGAGAAACAGCCGTACAGCTGTCAAAGCACCCTCGGACAGTGCAGTCACTTCCTGCACGCCGCAGGAAGCTGAGCGGATTTCAAAGAATGGCCCTCTTTCATTTGCAGGAAAGCCGGCTGAACCCACACCATCAGGCACAGGATCCGCGGCGGGCGGAGAAACTGCGCAGGAATTCAGACTTCGCTCTGCCCGGTACCTGGCCGCGGATGTTTTGCGCCAGACGGTCCGGAAAGGAGATACCGTGGTGGACGCGACCATGGGAAATGGGCATGACACGGAGATGCTTTGCCGCCTGGTGGGTCCCTTTGGCCATGTGTTTGGATTTGATATTCAGGCTCAGGCGGTGGAGCATACCCGCCTTCGGCTTCACAGTGAGGGGCTGCTTGATCGCGCGACGCTTTTCCGTTTGGGACATGAACATCTTTCGGAGGTTGTCACTGAGCCGGTTCGGGCGATTGTTTTCAACCTGGGATGGCTTCCTGGAGGAGATCATCAGATTACGACCCGGACTGAAACGACGCTGAGTGCAGTGAATCAGGCCATGGATTTGCTGACACCAGGCGGTGTTCTGGTAATTTGTGTTTATCCGGGGCATGAAGAGGGAAACAGGGAGAAACAGGCACTGGAAGAGTATCTGCGGACTGTTGCTCCACAGCGTTTCAATATTCTCCGGCAGGCTTTCCTGAATGCTGGTTCCGGAGCTCCGGAATGCCTGGTCGTCCAAAGACAGTAATATGACTTGCTGCCCATAGAGGAAAAGCAGATTGTGAACACGGAGTTTAACATACAGCGCAAAAACCAACTGGCCGTCTGAGATGGCTTCCGTTGTCGTATTCTCAAGCCCCCGGTATGATGGATTCCGCTATTTTCAGGATTTCATCCAGGTCATCCGAAGTCTTTCTCCCGCTGCCGGATTCCCATCGCACGGAAATTTCCCTTTTCCCGTACATGGTCGCCACAAAGATGGACGCTCCTCCTGGAGTAACGCTCGGATTGTTCTCAAACACAAAATAGGTTTTCCCATCGATGACCTTTTCCGTATAGCTCCCGCGGGTGAAAGCGATCCCGTCAAAAAAGGCTCTCTGAGACGCGATTGGAACATCCTGACCATCCGGCACATTGGGGAAACCGCCGCTGCGGTCCATGACGGAAATCCAGAGCTGATGCAGGTGTTGGTTGTGCGCTGCACAGACCGCGCATCCAAGCAGACTCATATACTGATCCATCTCCGCCGGATTGGATTTGCTCAGCGTCAGCAAAGGGCTGTCGGCCCCCATGGCCGGGGTGTATGCAAGATACTCCTCCGGCAGTTCAACCGTGAATTTCTCCCCCAGCGCGTCAAAGTGAACGGTATTGCTCCCTCCCGCGCAGGAAACCGTCGGAAAAACCAGCAGCACAGCCATCAGGCAAACCCAGATCCATCCATGTCTCCTCATTTTGATGTCCATCCTTTCCCTTCAGTCCATCCCTTGATCTTTTTCTTCAGTCCTTCCATGACCTGTATCTTTTCTTTTCAGGTATCGGAATCCCTTCATTGGAAATCCCGAATTTCCGTTATTTCGTCCCCTTCTGTACGCGCGCCATCGTTCCGCACTTCCGGCAGCGCCAGGCCAACGGCAAATCTCTGCTGCCCGTGCTTGTATATGTGGTTCCCATAGCCTTTTTCTCCTTTTTTTCTATCCTATCACTGGCAGCCACCAAAAGCAACCATCAGAATAGAAGGAGAATGCCTGTTCTTTCTGTCAAGCATATCGGCTGTCAGTCACGACAATTTGACTTATTGCACATAGAGGAAAAGCAGATTGTGAACACGGAGTTTAACGCCTGCCAGGCAGCCAAAGACCCGCAAAGCCTTGACAGGCTTATATTTTTTTGTCATATTTTATGTTGTGTGTGCCTGTGCCGGGCGGAAGGCCGCCCTGCAGAAGGCGGTATGGAAAAGAGACAGGAGCAGGAAAAGCAGGATAAACAAACCGCCCCGCCGAAGGCGGAGCGGAAAAAGGATAAGTATGCCGTCCGCCGAAGGCGGAGCGGAAAGAGAGGAGAACAGTATGTTCATCAATGACGACGGAATCAGGCTGAACGCGGCGCTGGAAATGCCCGAAAACCCGGCGGAGCGGCTTCCGCTGGTGATCGTGATTCACGGTTTTACCGGGCACATGGAGGAGCGGCATATTCTCGCGGTGGCAAAAACCTTCCGGGAAACGGGCTGCGCGACCCTGCGGGTCGATATGTACGGCCACGGTCACAGCGACGGCCGGTTCGAGGATCATACGCTGTTCAAGTGGATGACCAACGCGCTGACGGTGATCGACTACGCCCGGAGCCTGCCCTGGGTCTCGGACATCTACCTGTGCGGCCACTCCCAGGGCGGCCTGAACGTGATGTTGGCCGCCGGGATGAAGCATGAGATGATCAAAGGGCTGATTCCACTGTCCCCCGCCTGGATGATTCCGGAGCTCGCCCGGAAGGGCACCCTGCTGGGGCTGGACTTTGACCCGGATCATATCCCGGAGGTCCTTCCCGCCTGGGGAAACCGGGGCCTGAAGGGGAATTATGTCCGGGTTGCCCAGACGATTCACGTGGAGGAGGCCATCGACCGGTATACCGGGCCTGTACTGATCGTCCACGGGGATCAGGACGAAGCGGTTCCGGTGGAATACGGAATCCGGGCCGCGGAAAGGTATCAGAACGGCCGGCTGAAGCTGATTCCCGGGGACACCCACTGCTATGACCGCCATCTGGATCAGGTGCTGACTGCGGTCAGGGAATGGATGCTGGAACAGCTGAGCTGACTAACCAGTACATCCTTGACCTGTATCTTTTCCTTGCTGACTTTTTTCAAAAAAGGGTTGACAGCCCCAGTGAAATGGTGTACTATCTCAATAGTGAACCACTTCACTAAGGAGGTAAGCCTGTATGGAATTCGATCCGATGAAGCCCATCTGGGTGCAGGTGGCGGACCGGCTGAAGCAGCAGATCGTCACCGGCGCGGCCCCGCCGGGGAGCAAGCTGCCCGGGAGCAGGGATCTGGCTGTCCAGTACGGGATCAATCCCAACACCGCCGCGCGGATTTACCGGGAACTTGAGCAGGAGGGCGTCTGCGCCACCCGCCGCGGTACGGGGACCTTCGTGACGGAGGACACGGAAAGGATCCAGCGTCTGAAGGAAGAAATGGTTCGGAGCTCGGTCGCGCGGTTCATCGCGGAACTGGCCGGGCTGGGAATTCGCCGGGAGGATGCCGCCGCCTGGCTGCAGAAGGAGGAGAACGCAAATGATCACCAGTAGAAACCTGACCAAAATGTTCGGAAACAAGCGCGCCGTGGACGGGATCACCATGACCCTGGAGCCTGGGCATATCTACGCCATGCTGGGGCCGAACGGCAGCGGCAAGACCACCTGGATGAAGATGGCCGCCGCCCTGATGAAGCCCACCAGCGGGGAGATCCTGTTCAACGGCGCCCCGGTGGGGGTGGAAAGCCGGAACCGGGTGGCCTACATGTCCACGGAGCCGTACTTCTACACCTGGATGACCATTGGGGATGTGGGAAAGTACTACGCGGATTTCTTTCAGGATTTCTCATCGGAGAAGTTCGGAAAGCTTCTCGCCCGGATGGAGCTGGAGCCGGGCATGAAGACGAAATCCCTTTCCTCCGGCATGGCGGCCAAGCTGAAGATCGCCGCCACTATCTCCCGGGACGCCGAGGTATTTATGCTGGACGAGCCCTTCAACGGGATCGACCTGCTGGCCCGGGATGAGATCCGCCAGAGCATTCTGGAGGTCGCCGGGCCGGAGAAGCTGATGATTCTCTCCAGCCATCTGGTCGAGGAGATGGAAGCCATCGCGGATCAGGCGATTTTCATCCGGCAGGGAAAGCTGGTCGAGCTGCGGAACCTGGAGGAGATGCGGGAGACCGATCATGTTTCCATGGCGGACCGCTACCGCGAGATTTACGGGCATACGGAGGTGGAATAAGATGGGCAAGCTGCTGAAATATGAAATGAGAAAAAGCTGGCTGATGAAACTGATTGTTCTGGGCGTCACCGCCGTGGTGGAGCTGGTCTTTCTGGTCAGCCTGTTCCTGCGGGACAGCAATGGCAGCACGGATCCGCTGACCTTCGGCATGAGCGCGCTGCTGCTCTTCATCGCCTCCAGCGCGGTCACGCTGATCGGCATCCAGAGCGTTCTGACCCTGCACCGGGACATGAACACCAAGCAGGGCTACATGCTCTTCATGACGCCGAAGAGCAGCTTTCAGATTCTCGGCGCCAAGACGCTGGAGAACGGCCTGTCCATCGCGCTGACCGGGGCCTTCTTCTTCCTGCTGGGCATGCTGGATGTGACGCTGCTGATGAGCCGCATGGGCCAGCTGGAGCAGCTCTGGAGCTTCTTCAAGGACTTTGTCAGCGCCCTGAATTCCGAGATCTCCCTGAGCTGGCAGAGCCTGCTCCTCCTGGTGGTCTCCCTGCTGACCGGCTGGCTGGGGACGATATCCATCGCCTATTTCGCGGACATCATCTCCTCCGCCCTGCTGAACGGCAAAAAGGTGAACGGGCTGCTCACCTTCCTGTTCTTCATCCTGCTTTCCGTGCTGCTGGGCTGGATTCAGGGGCTCTTCCGCTTCGAAGGCCAGTCCGTGGATACCTCGCTGATCATTCAGTCCGTGGTTTCCCTGGTCTTTGCCGCGGTCATGTATGTGCTCTCCTCCCTGGTGATGGACCGCTATCTCAGCGTGTAACCTGGGCGGAGCACGGAAACGTGTTCAGAAGAATAGCGAACAGAAGAAAAGCGTACAGAAAGAAAGCCGGAGCGCGGTGGATCCGCCTCCGGCTTTCCCTGTTTTATGCTGTCTCCGGCTTTCTGCGCTGCTTTCCCGGCCCGGCGGGCTGCGCCGCCGGATGCCGTCGTCCATGTTTCCGCCGCCCGCGGGGCGGTCGGTGCGGCTTCTCCGGAAAAGGCGGGCGGGGTAATCAGTAGATGGTCCCGATCTCGCCGGTGATCCCGTACTGCCGGCGGAAATCGGCCAGATCCGCCTCGTTCCGGATCAGCATGACCTCCCGGAACTTTCCGGTGTCCTTCTCCCTGAAGCCCGCCGTCTTTTCCCCGGTGCATATGCTGCTGCGGATCACGGGCTCCAGCCGCTCCCGGTCATAGCTGCCCTCCCGGGCCTGTCTGTGAAACAGCTTCATGGTCTCCCCTCCCTCCGGGTCGTTTTCCCTTTTCTTCCCCGGAGTCTTCCTCCGGGGCTTTTCTCTGCCGTTTTTCTCCCTGGGTTTATCATACTCCGGGCGGCGGAATAGTCAACCGGGAATTCACCGCCCGTTTCTCCCGGCTTTTCCGGCAGGAATCGCCCCGGGGAAGGGCGAATACTCCGATTGTACGGTAGTGCGTGCGTATTTTTTCTGCCCGGCGGTCTCCGCCGGGGCAGGGACCAGGAGGCTTTCCGATATGAGCATCGCGTTTTTCCCCGACAGCCGGATCCTGAAGCTGGATACCGCCCATGACACCTATCAGATGCGGATCGCGGAGGGCGGCGTTCTGCTGCACCTGTATTACGGTTCCCAGACCGGCGCGCCCATGGATTACCTGATCCGCCAGGCGGACCGCGGTTTCTGCGGCGTTCCCTATGAGCAGCGGCAGAACCGGGGCTTCTCCCTGGACACCCTGCCCCAGGAATACGGTTCCTGCGGCGTGGGGGACTACCGTCCTTCCGGCGCCGCGGTCATTTCCGCCGACGGAAGCCGCAGCCTGGATCTGCGGTATGTTTCCCATACGGTCCGTCCCGGCCGGGAGCCCCTTCCCGGGCTGCCCTATGTCCGGGAGGATCAGGATACGGAAACCCTGACGCTGACCCTCCGGGACGAAGCCCTGGGCCTTCGGGCGGATCTGATCTACCACGTTTTCCCCTGGCTGGATGTGATCACCCGGTCCGTCCGGTTCGTGAACGAAAGCGGCCGGCCCCTGAGCCTGGAGAAGGCCGCCTCCCTGAGCCTGGATTTCCCCCAGGGGGATTTCGACGTGCTGCACTTCCACGGCCGCCACAACATGGAGCGGATGCCGGAGCGGCTTCCCCTTCCCCGGGGCGTCTTCCGCGTGGGCTCCACCCGGGGCATGAGCAGCCACCAGCATAATCCCTTCGTCATCCTCTGCGATCATCACGCCACGGAGGACGCCGGTCACTGCTACGGCGTCATGCTGATGTATTCCGGCAGCCATCTGGAGGAGATCGAGGTGGATCAGACCGGCAGCACCCGCCTGGTCTCCGGCATTCATCCGGAGGGCTTTTCCTGGCTGCTGGAGCCGGGGGATTCCTTCGATACCCCGGAGGCCATCCTGACCCACAGCTCCAGGGGGCTCAACGGCCTGAGCCGGCGGCTGCACAGGGTCCTCCGGGAGCGGGTGATCCATCCCCGGTATCACGACGGAGTCCGCCCGGTGCTGATCAACAGCTGGGAGGCGGCCTACTTCGATTTTGACGCGGAAAAGATTCTCTCTTTCGCCCGGGAAGCCCGGAGCCTGGGGATGGAGATGCTGGTGCTGGACGACGGATGGTTCGGCGCGCGGAATGACGATACCACCAGTCTCGGGGACTGGACCGTCAACGAGGGCAAGCTGGGCTGCAGCATGGCCAGGCTGTCCGGGGACATCCATGCCCTGGGGCTGAAGTTCGGCCTCTGGTTCGAGCCGGAGATGATCAGCGAGGATTCGGATCTGTACCGGGCGCATCCGGACTGGGCTCTGACGGATCCGGACCGGAAGCCGACCCTTTCCCGGAGCCAGCTGGTGCTGGATATGTCCCGTCCGGAGGTGGTGGAGCATCTGTACCGGCAGATCCGCGGTGTGCTGGACCACGCGGAGATCGACTACATCAAATGGGACTTCAACCGCAGCGTCGCCAACTGCTATTCCCGGGCGCTGCCCGCCTCCCGTCAGGGCGAAACGGGCCACCGTTTCATGCTGGGCACCTACCGGCTGCTGACGATGCTGCTGGATCAGTATCCGGATCTGATGATCGAAGGCTGCTCCGGAGGCGGCGGGCGTTTTGACGCGGGCATGCTCTTCTACTGTCCCCAGATCTGGTGCAGCGATGACACGGACGCGGTGGAGCGGCTGGAGATCCAGCGGGGCACCTCCTACGGCTATCCGGTCAGCGCCGTCGGCGCCCACGTGTCCGCGTCGCCGAATCATCAGACCGGCCGGTCCGTCCCGCTGAAGACCCGGGGTCTGGTGGCCATGTCCGGCACCTTCGGATATGAGCTGAACCCGATCCTCCTGACGGAGGCGGAGAAGGAGGAGGTCCGGGGCCAGATCGCGGATTATCACCGGTTCGCCCCCCTCATCTCCCGGGGAAGCTATTACCGGCTGACGGAGCTGGACCGTCCGGGGGACTTTGAGGCCTGGATGATCGTTTCCCCGGACCGCTCCGAGGCCCTGGTTCATCTGGTGATGACCCATCCCCGGGCCAGCGGCTTCTTCCCCTGGATCCGGCTCCGGGGGCTGGATCCCGCCCGGACCTACCTGCTGGAGGGGACGGAGCTGCGCCTGACCGGCGCGGCGCTGCAGGAGGGCGGCTATGCCTTCCCCCAGATGTACGGGGATTATCCCTGTGCCAGGCTGTATCTGAAGAGCGTCTGAGCCGCCCCCTCCCATGGGAGGGGGCGCGTTTTATTCCTGATCCGGCCATCTGCCCGGAATATCCGGACAGGCGGCTTTTTTTCGTTCCGCCCGGTGTTCCACGTAGCATCCGCACAGCCCGCAGGTTCCCCGGTTCAGATGCCCGCACCGCGTGCAGGCCTCCAGCCGCTTTTCCGCCAGCCGGGGCGGGTCTTTCTCCCAGTCGCGGGCATTGATCTTTTCCTTGTTTTTTTCCACCCAGTCGCCGTCGCGCATTTTGGCTTCCTGCCCATCGCGTATCCATCCCACATTCTCCTCAATC